>JAFYWE010000112.1 GCA_017558165.1 Bacteroidaceae bacterium | reverse complement strand
TCAACATTCATGGTAGAGATGACCGAGGCCGCCAATATCCTCAACAACCTTTCCGAGAGAAGCCTTGTGCTTTTTGACGAGCTCGGACGCGGAACATCTACATACGACGGTATGTCTATTGCATGGGCTATTGTGGAGTATATTCATGAGTTCTCGAAGGGTCGGGCGCGTACGCTCTTTGCAACGCACTACCATGAGCTAAACGAGATGGAGAAGAGCTTCCCGCGTATAAAGAACTACAATGTGTCGGTGAAGGAGATTGACGGCAAGGTAATCTTCCTGCGTAAGCTTATGCCGGGCGGTAGCGAGCACTCTTTCGGTATACACGTAGCCAAGATCGCAGGTATGCCAAAGAGCATTGTGAAGCGCTCCGAGCAGATACTCAAGAAACTTGAGGCCGGCAACAACCGTGGTGAACTGAAGAGCGCTCCGACAGCCGAGATTGCCGACAGTCGCGAGGGTATGCAGCTGAACTTCTTCCAGCTCGATGATCCTGTACTTTCACAGGTACGCGATGAGATTTTGGGTATAGATGTCAATAATCTTACCCCGCTTGAGGCTCTCAATAAGCTAAATGATATAAAGAGAATTGTAAAGGGCCGTGCGTGATGCATAGCCGGTATATAAACGAATAAAGCGACCCGTTGAGGTCGCTTTATTCGTTTATCTTATTGTTTTTTCAGGCTTCGTATAATCAATGCGGCTCCTGCTATTACAAGCGGAATACTCAGTATTTGTCCCATATTCAGTACCATTCCATCCTCGAATGCAACCTGGTTGTCCTTGATGTACTCCACAAAGAAACGGAATGTGAATATAGTGAACAGCGTGAATCCTGCGAACAGTCCTGTTCCAACCTTGTTGCGGTATACTTTGTAAAGTACCATTATCGCGATGAATACCGCAAGGTATGCAAGTGATTCATACAGCTGTGCAGGGTGGCATGGAACTTCAATCCCTGTCTTGGTAAAGATGAATCCCCAGGGTACATCGGTAGGCAGGCCAATGATCTCGCTGTTCATTAGGTTGCCAAGGCGTACCATGGCTGCAAATATTGGTGATGCAATGCCAAGGCTGTCAAGTACAAGCATGAACGGCAGCTTTGTCTTTCTTATATAAAGCAGCAGTCCGGTCACTACTCCAATTACTCCACCGTGGCTGGCAAGTCCTGCATATCCTATGAATTTCCAGGAGCCGTTTATCTCCTTGATGGGGAGAAGCATCTCTATTGGGTTAGCGAGATAGTATTCAGGCTCATAGAAAAGGCAATGTCCAAGGCGTGCTCCAATGAGGATACCGAAGAAACAATAGAAGAAGAGTGGGTCGAACAGTTCCTCTTTTATGTCACGGTCCTTGTAAACCTTCTTTACTACAAAGTATGCGGCAATGAGTCCAATCATCCAGCAAAGGGCGTAGTAGCGCACCTCAAAGCCCAGAATTGAGAACGGGCTTATGGCCGGGTCCCAGACTATTGCGCTGTGTATGGGGTTCATGATGGATTATACATTAAAACGGAAGTGCATGATGTCACCGTCCTGAACAACATATTCCTTGCCCTCAACGCTCATCTTGCCGGCCTCCTTTACGGCAGCCTCCGAGCCATATGCAATGTAGTCCTCGTACTTGATTACCTCGGCACGGATGAAGCCCTTCTCGAAGTCGGTGTGGATTACACCGGCACACTGTGGAGCCTTCCAGCCCTTGCGGAATGTCCATGCCCTTACCTCCATTACACCTGCTGTGATGTATGTCTGCAGTGTAAGAAGTGAGTAGATAGCCTTGATAAGACGGTCGCAACCCGACTCCTTCAAGCCCATATCCTCAAGGAACATCTGCTTCTCCTCGTAGCTCTCGAGTTCGGCGATATCAGCCTCGGTCTGTGCTGAAATGATGATGAGCTCTGCGTTCTCGTCCTTGATGGCCTCGCGTACAGCCTCTACATGCTTGTTTCCTGTTGCAGCTGATGTGTCATCAACGTTACATACATAGAGCACGGGCTTCGATGTAAGCAGGAAAAGGTTCTTTGCAATCAACTGCTCGTCCTCGGTATCGAAAACCACTGTACGGGCCGATTTTCCTGCCTCCAAGGCCTCCTTGAATTTCATGAGTACGTCGTACTCAAGCTTTGCCTGCTTGTCACCGCCTACGCGTGCCTGCTTCTCGACGCGCTTGATGCGGTTCTCCA
This sequence comes from Bacteroidaceae bacterium, assembly GCA_017558165.1. Lineage (GTDB taxonomy): Bacteria > Bacteroidota > Bacteroidia > Bacteroidales > Bacteroidaceae > HGM04593. The sequence continues at coordinate 5,405 of JAFYWE010000112.1, read as the reverse complement.
CTGTATCAAGGTCTTTGAACTGGAGCTCAAGGTCAATGATCTCCTTGTCGCGGACAGGGTTCACCGAGCCGTCAACGTGTACGATGTTGTCGTTGTCGAAGCAACGAAGAACGTGGATGATGGCGTCAGTCTCACGGATGTTGCCAAGGAACTGGTTACCGAGTCCCTCACCCTTGCTCGCGCCCTTTACAAGGCCTGCGATATCCACGATATCACAAGTTGCGGGGACAATACGGTCCGGGTGTATGAGTTCAGCGAGTTTATTCAATCGTTCGTCGGGTACGGTAATCTGTCCCATCTGTGCGTCGATTGTACAGAAAGGGAAGTTTGCTGCCTGTGCCTTTGCACTTGAGAGGCAGTTGAAAAGTGTTGATTTTCCTACGTTGGGCAAGCCCACGATTCCTGCTTTAAGAGCCATATAATTGTTTTATTTTATTGATTATTTATAGATGTATACCCTGAGTACTTTGTCATACTGAGCGCAGCGAACCAACGGTCGACGCCCGAAGGGGCCAAAGTCAAGTATCTCTATTTATACAATGTTCAGGGATTCTTCACATTCGTTCAGAATTATAGTGTTGATTTCGGGTCTTTATATTTTGTGCAAAGTTAGTGAATAATTTCGGTACTGCGAAATGCTGTGTTGTTTTATGCTCCTTAATGTGCTTCCAGCCAGTTTGCTCCCCATCCATGGTCGGCAATGAGCGGTACACTCATGGCGAATGCATTCTGCATTCCGTCAACGACAATCTCCAGCATTCTCTCCTTCTCCTCGGGCACTATGTTGAAGTTCAATTCGTCATGTACCTGAAGAATCATGGTAGAGCGCATGTTCTCCTCTTTCATACGGCGGTATATATTTATCATGGCCACCTTTATTATGTCGGCCGCGCTACCCTGTATCGGTGCATTGACGGCATTTCGCTCGGCATATCCGCGTACGACTGCATTGTGCGAGTTGATGTCCGGCAAGTAACGCTTGCGGTGGAATATGGTCTCTACGTATCCGTTCTCCTTTGCTTCTTGTTTACATTTTTCAATGTATTCCTGGACTCCGCCGTATGTGGCAAAATAGTTCTCGATAAGTTCCTTTGCCTCACGTCGGTCAACGTTCATCCTCTCGGCCAGGCCGAATACTGATATACCGTATATAATGCCGAAGTTGGCTACCTTTGCCTTGCGACGTTCGTCCTTGGTGACCTCATCGATTGGCTTCCTGTAGATTTTAGCGGCTGTCGCTGCGTGGATGTCATATCCGCTACGGAAATCCTCAATCATATTCCTATCCCCGCTCAGATGCGCCATAATACGCAATTCTATCTGCGAATAGTCGACCGAAAGGAACAGGCATCCGTCATCGGGAACAAACGCCCTGCGCACCTCCTTACCGTCCTCATCGCGTATGGGGATGTTCTGCAGGTTGGGGTTGCTTGAGCTTAGGCGGCCTGTAGCCGTTACTGTCTGATTGTATGATGTGTGTATCTTTCCGGTCCTTAGGTTTACAAGCTCGGGCAAGGCGTCAATGTATGTGCTCAGGAGTTTCTTTAGGCCACGATGTTGTAAAATAAATTTAACGATAGGGTGGCGGTTCTGAAGTTGTGAAAGCACCTCTTCCGATGTCACGAACTGTCCTGTCTTTGTCTTTTTGGGCTTGTCTACAATCTTTAGTTTTCCGAACAGTATATCGCCCACCTGTTTTGGTGATGATATGTTGAACGGCTCTCCTGCAAGCGAGTATATCTGCTCCTCAATCTCGTTCAGTCGTTTGCTGAACAGGGTAGAGGTCTCCTTCAATGCGGCTGTATCAATGCGCGCACCGTTACGTTCCATATATGCAAGTACAGGAACCAAAGGCATCTCAATGTTGTAGAACAGTTCTTCTATTCCCTCCTTCTTGAGTTCCTCCTGCAGGATGTTCTTGAGTTTAAGGGTGACATCGGCATCCTCGCAGGCGTAGTCGCACACAAGGGTAGGTGGGATGTCGCGCATGTTCTTCTGTCCACGTCCCTTTTCGCCAATGAGCTCCTCAATCTTTATGGTGTCGTAATTCAAGTATATTTCGGCTAAGTAATCCATTCCGTGAAAGAGCTCCGGTTGCAGCACATAGTGTGCAATCATTGTGTCGAAAAGTCTTCCCTTTACCTCTATGCCGTAGTTGGCTAATACGGTTATATCGTACTTGATGTTCTGTCCCACCTTCTCGCTCTCCTCATTTTCAAGAATCTCCTTCAATAGCGAGACTCTTTTCAAGGTCTCTTCACGATTGGCTGGCATCGGTATGTAAAATGCCTCATTTTCGTTAAAAGCGAAGCTTATACCCACCAATTCGGCCTCAAGAGCGTTGGTACTTGTAGTTTCGGTGTCAAAGCACACTTTTTTGTAATTTTTCACTGCAAGCACAAAATTGTATATATCATCCTCTGTTTCAATGAGTTTGTATGTATGTGGAACCTCTTTTAACGTCAAATGGCTCGATTTTTTTTCATCGCCTGTATCTTCGCCCGCAAAAAAATCAAAGAGAGAGCCTTGGAGCGGGTTGTTTTTTGGCTCCTTCTTCGCAGTTGCCTGTGGTACGGCTTCGGGAGTCTGGGGCTCGTCAAAAAGTGATGGAGCGAAATTTGTCTTCTTTACTCTCTCCTTCAATGCGCGCAGTTCGTAGAAGTCGAGTAGGGTAGTGAGCTTCTCCTCGTCGGGTGCCTCTCTTTTCATTGACTCCATGTCGAGCTCAATGGGAACATCGGTCTTGATGGTCGCGAGGAATTTGCTGAAGAGAATCTTTTCCCTGTTCTCCTCAACCTTTGTCTTTAGTGCTCCTTTTAGTTCCGATGTCCTTTCGAGCAGGTTCTCTATGCTTCCGAACTGTGCAATCAGTTTCTGTGCAGTCTTCTCTCCAACGCCCGGGCATCCCGGGATGTTGTCGCTTGAGTCACCCATCAGGCCAAGCAAGTCAATAACCTGCTCGGTCTTGTCAATGCCGAACTTCTCCTTTACCCTTTCTGTTCCCATCACCTCGAACTCCTTGTCGCCATATTTGGGACGGTAGATGAAAGTGGTCTCCGATACAAGCTGTCCGTAGTCCTTGTCCGGGGTCATCATATATGTAATAATTCCCCTTTTCTCCGCCTCTTTTGCCAATGTACCGATGACGTCGTCGGCCTCATATCCGGGTACCTCGAATATGGGGATATTATATGCTCTTATGAACTCCTTGATCACGGGTACAGATTCCCTTATGACCTCGGGTGTCTCCTCGCGCTGTGCCTTGTACTGCTCGAAGGCCTCGTGTCTGAATGTCGGTCCCTTTGGATCGAATGCAATGCCTATGTGTGTAGGGTTCTCCTTCTTGAGGACATCCTCAAGAGTGTTTATGAAGCCCAGAATGGCCGATGTGTTGAATCCCTTTGAGTTTATCCTTGGGTTCTTTATAAAGGCATAATATGCTCTGTATATGAGCGCATATGCGTCAAGTAAAAATAGTTTCTCCATCTTTCAAATTATATGCGTACGTAAAAATACACAATTTTGCTTTCAAACATATTCTTTTTTATTACTTTTGTGTAATATAACGGGAATATCGGCGTCCGTGCTGTTATTCTGACAGGATGTTTTTTATATCAGTATCTCGACATGTTGGATATTATCATGAAACCGATTGAGAAGGAGATGGCCATGTTCAACAGCTATTTCAATTCTCAGTTCAAGAGTGACATACCATTGCTCGATTCAGCCTTGAAGTATGTCAGTGAGGGCGCAGGCAAGAAGATGCGTCCTATGCTTCTGCTTCTCGTTGCCAAGTGTCTTGGCGATGTCAGCACGAAGGCTTTGGCGGCGGCATCGGCTATGGAGATGCTTCATACCGCAAGTCTTCTTCATGATGATGTCATTGACGAGAGTGACAAGCGCCGCGGACGTGAGTCGTTAAATGTAGTATACAACAACAATATCGCTGTACTTGTGGGTGATTATATCCTCTCACAGGCACTCAATAATGCCGCTACTGCACGCGATTACAAGATTGTAGATGAGCTCTCTATCCTTGGTAAGGCGTTGTCACGTGGCGAGCTCATGCAGTTCGATATCAGACAGAAAATATCATACAGCGAGGAGAACTATATCGATGTCATCAAGTGTAAGACAGCCTCTCTTTTTGTCTGCTGTTGTGCATGTGCTGCATACTCTGCCAATGCCGATGATGAGCTGATAGAAAGGTTCAAAAAGTACGGTGAGTACGTAGGAATTTGTTTCCAGATAAAGGATGACATCTTCGACTACTTCACAGCCGACGTGGGCAAGCCTACAGGCAGTGACATGCGTGAGGGCAAGATAACGCTTCCTGCACTTTATGTGCTACGTGAGAGTACTAACCCGCTCATTGAACCGATAAAGGAGAAGCTCAATGGTGGTGGTTTCCTGGATGAACAGGACATAGAGACGCTGCTCAAGCTTTCGGTAGAGGAGGGTGGTATCGATTATGCCAATGCAACCATAGAGCGATATCGCGCAATGGCCATTGAACAGTTACCCGCCGGTATCCCACAGGATATACATGATGCCCTTGTGGCTTATCTTAATTATGTGATCAAACGCGAGAAATAACAAAAAAACGCCATTTGACTGGCGTTTTTTCTTCTCATAAACGAAAGAAGAGCACCTTTAGTGGTGCTCTTCTTGTTGTATACAGGCTGTTCTTTTTAGAAGAGCCTTACCTCTTCGCCTATGATCTCGCTCAGGCACTGGTTCGCGAGTTTGCTTGTGCCGATGCGGAACATTCTGTTGTTCAACCATTCCTCTCCTAACAGCTCTTTTACTATTGTATAGTATACGAGTGCATCGTGAACTGTATTGATGCCTCCAGCAGGCTTAAAACCGATTCTGCGGCCTGTCTTCTTGTAGTACTCCTTGATAGTGCTGCACATTACGTACGCGGCCTCAGGTGTGGCTGCAGGTGACTCCTTGCCAGTAGATGTCTTGATGAAGTCAGCACCTGAATATACCGATAGAATCGATGCTTTCTTGATATTCTCGGCGCTCTTCAGTGCTCCTGTCTCAAGGATGACTTTCAAGTGTCTGTCACCACATACGCTCTTGAGCTCCTGTATCTCGTCACACACACCCTCATAGTCACCGCTCAGGAACTTGCCCACGTTCATCACTATGTCAATCTCTGTAGCGCCCTCGTGTACGGCCATAGCTGTCTCGGCAATCTTTATCTCCTGGAATGTCTGTGAAGATGGGAAACCGCCAGCTACACAGGCAATCTCAACGTCATCGACCTGTAGTGTCTCATCCACGACCTTTGCAAAATTGGGGTATACGCAAATTGCAGCCACGTTCTTCAGGTCGGGGTACTTGTCGTCAAGCTCATTGACCTTTTCTGTGAATGCCATTACGCTCTCCTCGCTGTC
>JAFYWE010000111.1 GCA_017558165.1 Bacteroidaceae bacterium | reverse complement strand
TCAAGGACATAAATTTAAACAACTTCTAAGTTTTAGCAATTACTTTACCAAAACCTTTTTTAAATGCAAAAGAGGGAACTGCTGGTGCAATTCCCTCTTTATTTGTGTTACCATTGGTTCGCTTTTTTTCAGCGACCCACGCGGGATGACTTATATCCATCCTTCGCGTGACCAATCGCTAAAAGGCTCACCGATAGTAAAAAGTTACTTTACAAGTACCTTTTTACCATTTACAACGTAGATACCCTTTGTGGGGTTCTCTACCTTGCGGCCGGTGAGGTCGTAGATGCCTTTGGCGTTGTTCTCAACGCTAACAGCGTCGATACCCTCTGTAATTGGTGACCATGGCTCGATTACCATTGCCGATGACCATGCCGACATGAAGTTGGGCAGGGTGTCGGTGTAGAAGTATGAACAGTCGCTTGTCGGTGCCATGAATGTGCCGCCGCAGCTCAGGGCTACAAGACCGAACAGCTGCTCGTTTGTGGCGCTTCCTGTGTACTGGTTGGTGTACATCTTGATAACCTGGAAGTATGTCTTGTAGTCGATGACGCCAGTGTCGGTACCTGGTGATGATTCATCGGCAGGGATAGTGAGGTACTTGCCCTCGGCCGGCATGAAGTCGAATGTGCCGTCCTCGTTGTCGACGCATGTGAACGCTGCATCCTCGGGGAGTGGCAAGCCCTGGTAAGTCAGGGTGTCGTGTGTAAGGTACAGGAAGTGGAGGTCGTACTCGTCATAGCTCTCTACATAGAGGTAGTTTCTCTGGAATCTTGGTGTGATGAATGTGAGTGTGTATACCTCGCCACCCTTGGGGAGTGTGATGTCCTCTGCTGCGAAATACTCATCAAGAGCTGCCTGGAGGTCAAGACCGGCCTGGGTCGTAGGTGCCTCCTTGGCTACGTCGATGGCTGCTCTGAACGCTGCGCGTGGTGCCTCGGCAGGGTAACCGATACCCTCCTTTGCGTAAACGGCCTCGGCCTTCTCAATAAGGGCGATGGTCTCCTCGTCATCCTCGTCGCTCAGGAGCTTCTGGATGTATGCGAGCAGTGAGCTTACCTTCTGTGCCTCGGCATAGTAGTCCTCGGCCTTTGTGCTCTCGCTCTTGTCAAGGAACTTCTTGGCTGCCTCAATTGCTGCTGCAAGCTCGTTGAAGTAGCTCATGTACATCTCGTAACCCTTGTCAACGCTTACGAACTTCTCGGTCCTGAGGCTGAACTTGGCCATGTGCCAGTAGATTCTTGGTGCATATACTACAAAGCGCAGGTGGTTGTACTCCTGGTCGGCGTTGATGTTCTCCGATTCCCATGCTTTGCTATTTGCCTGTGGAAGGCCGTCGAAGGTTGCGATAGTCGTGAAGTCATTGCCGTCGTTGCTGCCCTGTACCTCAATTGACTGTGGGAAGTCGTTCGATGCGTTGTGGCGTGTGAGATAGCTGAACATGAAGTCCTTGATTGGTGTGCCAAGGTCAATCTGCAACCAGTGTACGGTCTCCATTGTACCGTTCCAGCAAGAGTGGAAGAATGTCTCGTCATCATCGTCGAGCAGGCCTTCCATTGAGCCCTCTGATGCCTCTGGCTCGTTACACCAGATGTAGTTGGGGGCGCTTGGGTCTGCTGCCTGCAACTCGAACTCATCGCCGCCGGTGATGGCGTAGTTGATGTCCCAAAGGAACTCCTCGGCTGCCTCGTATGCGCTCATGAGGCTGTCCTGTGCAATAGCCACCTCATCGTCGAACTTGCCCATGTTCTTTGCAAGGCGCTTTGTCACCTCGTCAAGGTTCTCCATCTCGCCCATCTCGAATATCTGCCATGTGTATGACTTGCTGCTGGTATTACCGTCTGAGCAGGTGAGGCATCCGTTCTCGGGCAGGCCCCAGTGGCCGCCGATGAACATTGTGCCATCGAACTTCAGGTTCCATGGGAAATCGGGAAGGGTTCCTGCATTCTCTGTGATTGTCACGTAGTTTGTAGGTGAGTCCATGAGGAACACGCCGTCGTCCTTGTGTGCCACGAAGTTGTCGGCACCTATGCTGTAGAGATAGAGGTTGCCTCTGTACTCAATGAATGCGAACTGCTGGTCGGGGTCCTCAGGGTTGTCCTCGAAGCCGCCACGGCCTTCGCCATACTGACCGAAGTAGCCAAGGGCGATTCTGTCGCCGAAGATACGGTCAAAATACATCGCGCTGCCGTAATCCCAGGCTGCGTACTGGCCGTTGCTCATCCAGTATATCTTACCGGGTGTCACATCGCTGGGCGATGAGATAGGTGTCTGTGCGAATGTCGTTGCTACATACGCTACAAGCATCATGATGAAAAGAGTAAATTTTTTCATAAGCTTTAATGGTTTGGTTATAGTTTTTTTCTTTCTCTTATATTCCGTTGTTGGTAACAATATAGCAGTTGACCCATGTTTCATTTTTCTGCTTAAACTTGTCATCCTGAACGAATGTGAAGGATCTCAAGAACGCACTGAAAGGAGATGCTTCGACTTTGCTCAGCATGACATTTGAGCATTGGGTCAACATCTATATCACTGCCAAAATATTCTTGCTATGTCTTATATTCCGTTGTTGTTTCACTTGCCGGCGCTGTCACAATGTCAGCGTGTATATTTATTCGTGTGGCACTTTGTCTGTGATATGCCGTGGGTGAGTGGCGTGTTTGTATGGAAAACTGTGCTTTGTGACAACATATTTCCACAAACTGCGCAAAGATAATGATATTTTGTAAATTAATGCTATTTGTGTTTCAAAGTTTTATATGCAACGGATTTTTTAACTTGATTAAAGATTTTTTAGGTTAAAATTCAATCAAACGGAAAGGTGAAATGTGAAAACTGCGGGTAAGCTCCGACGTGACGGACAAATCTCCTCCGTCACTACGTGACACCTCCTCTTACTAAAGCAAGAGGAGGACTTTAGAACTTGAGTTAAAATAAACTCTAAATAAAAATAATCTCAGTGCTCCTCTTATTTGTAATTAAGAGGAGCTGCCGGAGGCTGAGGAGATAAAGATATTCACATAGTGACTGGAATAAAAAAGCAGTGGCTGTGCCGGTTGGCACAACCACTGCTGGTGTTTTTTTTGTTATTTGTATCTCCTCCGGCCTGCGGCCACCGGGGTGCTCCTCTGTTTATAGAGGAGCTGTCACGTAGTGACTGAGGAGTCTCCAAAGAGGAGAACTCAAGTCTTTTGATTTAACTATCTCAGTGCTCCTCTGTTTTAACCCCTCACCGCTTCGCGGAGCTCCCCTAAGGGCAGGGGAGCAATTGGCTGTCACGTAGTGACTGAGGAGTAGAATATTTATTCTTACTTGATAACAACCTTGACAGCTCTCGCTTTCCGCAACCCGCACGGCATGAGCTTTGCCCATGCTACGTGCGACCTATTGCAGCTCGGCTGTCGAGCTTTTGGTGATTTACTTCACCAAAACCTTTTTGCCATTTACAATGTAGATACCCTTTGTAGGGTTCTCAACCTTGCGGCCTGAGAGGTCATAGACACCCTTGACGGTGTTCTCCACAACTACATTCTCAATGCTCTCTGTAACAGG
>JAFYWE010000110.1 GCA_017558165.1 Bacteroidaceae bacterium | reverse complement strand
GGGACTGGGCTGACCAGGCTTTCTGGAATGTTGACCCAAAGACCGGTGACAAGTATATGGGTTACGGTGGCGACTTCGGTGACCGTCCAAACGACCACACTTTCTGTATGAACGGTGTGATGTTCCCAGACCACTCTCCAAAGCCACTCTATTATGAGGTGAAGAAGGTTTACCAGAACGTTGACGTAAAGATGCTTGCGATCGGTGAGATCGAGGTCTTCAACAAGCGCTACTTCAACAGCCTGAGCGACCTTGACATGAAGGTGTCTCTTTGGGAGAACGGTAAGCAGGTTGACTCTTACTACATGCCTGACATGAAGGTTGCCCCACGTACGGCAAAGACATTCAAGCTCAAGTTCAACAATGCCAAGCTTGCTGCCGATAAGGAGTATTTCGTGAAGGTACAGTTCCTTCTCAAGAAGGATATGCCTTGGGCAAAGAAGGGTTATGCACAGATGGAGGAGCAGTTGAAGCTCCAGGATGTTGTGAAGGCGGCTCTCCTTGCCGATGTTGCAAAGAGCGACGTGAAGGTGAAGATGACCGAGGATAAGGCAAATGCCACTACAACAATTGCCGGTGACGGTTTCACTGTTGTATTCAACAACAATACAGGTGTGTTCGAGAGCGTTGTATATGGTACAGAGACTGTGTTCGAGAAGGGTAACTCTATGACACTCAGCGGTTATCGTGCCCCTGTCGACAATGACATCTGGGCTTGGAACCGTTGGTTCGCTCTCGGTCTCTATGACCTTGAGGACAAGGTGACCTCATTCGTGTCACAGAAGAACGCTGACGGTACAATCGTTCTCCAGTACATCGTTCGCTCACAGGCAAAGCACCCTGGCCGTCGCGTGAAGAACGAGGACAACAGCTTCACTCTCCAGAGCGATGCGCGTGAGTTCGGCGAGAACGAGTTCCACTTCGTATCAAACAGAATCTGGACAATCTATCCTGACGGCTCAATCGAGCTCAACAGCTCTGTAACCGGTAGCGATGCTGCAGTTGCTCTTGCACGTGTGGGTTACATGCTGCAGTTGCCAAAGAGCCTTGACCAGTATACATACTATGGCCGTGGTCCATGGAACAACTATAACGACCGTCGTACAGGTGCGTTCATCCAGCAGTACACAAGCACTGTAGCCGACCAGTTCGTACACTTCCCCAAGCCACAGGATATGGCAAACCGTGAGGAGGTTCGTTGGGCTACATTGACAAACGCAGCAGGCAATGGTGTGATGTTCGTTTCTACAGGTTCTCTCTCTACATCGGCGTTGCCTTGGAATGACGTGGAGCTTACAGAGGCTGCACACCCATACCAGTTGCCTGCATCATCAGGTACATGGTTGCACCTCGATGCTAAGGTGAACGGTCTTGGCGGTAACAGCTGTGGTCAGGGTGGTCCGCTCGAGCACGATCTCGTGAAGTCTGGTGACAACACTGTAGGTTTCATCATGCGTCCTGTAAAGGCCGGTGACAACTATGAGCAGCTTGCAAACGTGGCGGCATCTGGCGCAATCCCAGTAGTTCTCAAGCGTGATATGCGTGGTACTGTTACAATGTCTTGCGCAAAGGATGGTGCCGAGATCTACTATAAGGTTGGCAAGAACGGCAAGAAGACTCTCTACACTGCTCCTGTTGACATGAGCAAGGGTGGTTCCATCACTGTATGGGAGAAGGCTACTCCAAAACTTGCTGCAACTTACACCTATGAGGCCGTGACATCAATCCCTGTTACCGTGGCATTCTGCTCAAGCCTTGAGCCAGGCTCTGGTGCCGAGAAGATGCTTGACGGTGACCCATCGACAATGTGGCACACAATGTACTCTGTGACTGTAGCCAACTATCCTCACTGGATTGACTTCGATGCGAATGAGGAGGTTACAATCAAGGGCTTCAAGTACATGCCTCGCCAGGATGGTGGTAACAACGGTAACATCAAGGGTTACAAGATACAGATAAGTACCGATGGCAAGAACTGGAGCGACCCTGTAGTTGAGGGTGAGTTCCCTTACAGCGCCGACAAGCAGACTGTGCTTTTCAAGGCTCCTGTAAAGGCACGCTTCGTACGCTTTACAGCGACAAGCTCACAGAATGGTCAGGACTTCGCTTCCGGTGCCGAGTTCGAGCTTATCAAGGAGTAATTGGTTTGTGTATTCCGGCCACGGCCGGAATACACTTGCTTTTATGGATTCTCTTTCAGGGCCGGATGGCTCTTTATGGAGTACTATTAAATTTCTTAAATCAACTTATATGAAAAAGATTTCAATGTTGTTTGCGCTTATTGCTGCGTTTTCATTAATGTTCGTTTCCTGTGGAGGCGGTGATGACAAGTATGTATCGGCTGTGCCTGCAAACAGTGCAGTACTTGCCAAGGTGAATCTGGGAAACATGATCAATGAATCGGAAATCCTTGAGCAACCGCTTGTGAAGATGGGTCTGGGTTTTGCCCAGTCTGCCTTGCCGCAGGAGGCAAAGGATATCCTGAATGAGATTCTCGAGAATCCTTCGAATTCAGGTATTGATGCAAGCAAGCCTGTAATATTGGCGGTATCATTGGAACCAATGTCAATTGTAGTTTCAATGCCCGTATCGAACAAAGGACGTATAAATGAAGTGGTCGACAATTTCCTGGACGGTACTGGTGTACAGGTAGTGCTCAGGAACGGAATCTCGTATATTGATTTCGGTGGTTCTGACGAAGTGGAGGTGGCATACGATTCTGATATGATGATTGTGGCTGCAGTGGAGAAGGGTAAGGCCGATGCCGCGCATTATATGAATCTTGATTCAAAAGAGCAGGCTGTAAAGAGTGCCAAGTTCCGCGATTTCTTTGCCAAGAAGAGCGATGCTTCATTGTATGTTGACCTGTCACCGATATTTGATTTCTCTATGAAGCAGGGTACAGTGAGCGATGTTGACAAGATGATGTTCGCGCTTTATTCATCATATGATATCTCGTCTCTCATCAATCTGAACTTTGAGAATGGTTATGCACTGATTGACAGTAAGGTGTATGGCTCGGATGATTATCTGGAGATGCTTGACGAGTGCTGGAAGAAACCGAACGGAAAACTCCTGGAGTTTGTTCCCGAAGATGCTGTGGCTGTGTTCAATATGGCAGTCGATATGGAGAGTGTATTTGATAACTATCCGGCATTGGAGGAAGAGTTGTTGCCATTGGAAGAGATTGGTCTTGACATTCCTGTGCTTGAGACTATCGATGGTGACATGATGCTCGCTGTTTTGCCTGCAGAGAAGCTAGGCGTACAGCTGTTGCCACAGCTTATGGCTGCATTGGAGTGTGATGACCGCGCTCTTTTCGATGCAGTTGTAGAGTGTCTCGGCGAGGATGCTCTGGAGCCTGTTGCCCAGGATGTCTATGCTCTTGGTCTCAATACCTATTATGACTATAACACATTTGAAAAGACATCAGGTGGATATGATTATTACCTGATGTACAAGGAGGGCGCTATCTTTGTGATTCCTGAGAATATCTACGGGGTGGTTGCTGATGGCAATGGACTCAAGGCTCTCAAGAGTAATGTGATGGACAACAAGATCTTTGCTCCGCTTGCAAAGCCAGGCTTCGTATGTGATGCAGCTGCTGCCATTGAGATGCTGAAGCTTTTCACCAATGATTCGAAGGATGTCAAGGTGGCGATTGATATTCTCAGCAAGTTCGAGAGTATGGTGGCTGTCTATGAGAATCCTAAGGAGGGTTACTTCAGGATAAATATGGTAGACGGGCAAACCAATTTCCTCAAGCAGGTGATTGAGATGTCCATGGGTGCAGCTGCATCTGCAATGATGGGTGGTTTCTGATTACAGACAGTTTCTCCAATGATAGAACGGATTAAATTCAATAATGTCAATCTCAATGCATTTGTCGATGTGCCGTGTTCCGGCGCATCGGCAGGTGTATGGGGACGTGACATTGAGTTTGTCAAAGGAAGGTCTTACCTCATAGAGGCTACCTCGGGCAGTGGTAAGAGTTCTTTCTGTTCTTTTCTTTGCGGGCTCAGGAATGACTATACGGGTACTATAAGCCTTATTGATGATAAAGGTGTCGCTATGCCGTTGAATGAGTGTGATAAGGTGTCATTGCGTAAAGGTTCCTTGTCGGTGATGTTCCAGGACCTGCGTCTGTTCCCGGAATTGTCGGCTATGGACAACATTATGCTCAAGAATCGCCTGGCCGGTTATGCTACGGAGGATGCCGTCAAGGAGATGCTTGCACGTGTGGGGCTCGGTAATTATCTTGATACCCCGTGCGGGCGCATGTCATTCGGCCAGCAACAGAGGGTGGCTTTCGTGCGTGCACTATGCCAACCGTTCGATTTTATACTGCTTGATGAGCCTGTGAGCCATCTTGACAAGGATAATGCCGCCGTGATGTCTGCTATTTTGCGTGAGCGTCAGCTTAAGGATGGCGCAGGAGTAATTGTGACCTCGATAGGGTACAGGTTGCCCTATGAATACGATGCTGTTTACAGTTTATAGTATATGGTTATGGGACTGCTTTTCCGGTTATTGAGACAGAATATAAGCTTGTGGCAACTCTTCGGGTTCCTTGTCGTGAACCTGTTGGGTGGTGTCATTGTGCTGTGCGGAGTGCAGGCCATGATGGATTTCTCGTCGTTCACGACAGGTGAGGACCAGTTGCTCTCAAAAGGCAGTATGGTCATAAGCAAGCCTGTGAAGACCTCGAATACCATTGCAGGGCTTTTTGGCCTGAGACCGTCATTCAGCAGTGCCGAGATTAAGGAACTTGAGGAACTTGCGTCGGTTTCGGCTGTCGGTGAGTTCGTTACCCTTAAGTTTGAAGTCAATGCGGCCTTTGCCATCGGTGATGCGAGGATAAGGACCGATATATTCCTTGATGCCGTGCCCGATGAGTTTGTGATGAAGGACTATACTCCTTTGGGCAGTGGTATGTCGCGATGGTCGGCTGGTCTCAATTCCGATACAATACCTATCATTGTGCCGAGGAACTACATCAATCTATACAATTATGGATTTGCCACGTCAAAAGGTCTTCCGCAGCTGAGTGATGAACTGATATCGGTTTTTCCCATAAAGCTGTTCTTCGGCAGTGAGTACGGGAATGTTGTATACAATGCAAGGATATGTGGCTTCTCGAACAAACTGAATACCATACTTGTTCCATGGGATTTCCTCAATGCGATGAATGCCAGGTATGCTCCAAACGAGTCCTCGGCTCCTGCGCGCCTTGTACTTACTACCGATGCAAGTGAATTTGACCGCTCGATATTTGATTATTTGGCCGAAAAGGAGTATCTTGTCGAGGGTGATGCCTCACACGTGCGCTTGCAGTCGTTTGTGTACACGATGTTGTGGGTGGTGATTGGTGTCGGTTTCCTCTTCTCTTTGCTTGCATTCCTGCTGCTTGTGGTGAGTGTGTTGCTGTTGATAGAGAAGAACAAGGAGAAGATATATAACCTGTTCTCAATAGGTTATGGTGTCGGGGTGATTGCCTGGACATATCAGATAATGACTTTGGTTGCCGATTTGACTGTATGGGTGTTGGCCGCAGTCATGGCCACAATCATCTATCCGATGTTCTCCGGTTTTATGGCGAACGTATCACCCGGCTTCGTGCCTGTGCCGTTGTGGAACGTATGGCTTTTTGCCTTGCTGTCGGCACTGTTTTTTGCCGCCCTGCATTCGGCGGTGGTATATTGCCAGGTAAGGAAAGTTTGTAAGGTTTGAAATGAATATATTAAAATATAAACGACTATGAAAGGAATTGTTCTTGCCGGTGGGTCAGGCACACGCCTTTATCCCATTACAAAAGGTGTAAGCAAACAGTTGTTGCCAATCTATGACAAACCGATGATATATTATCCCATTTCGGTGCTTATGCTTGCCGGAATAAGGGACATACTGATAATATCAACTCCCCAGGATTTACCATGCTTCAAGCGTCTGCTTGGCGACGGAAGTGACTACGGCGTCCGTTTCGAGTATGCCGAGCAACCTTCTCCCGATGGTCTTGCACAGGCATTCATCATTGGCGAGGAGTTCATCGGTGATGATTCGGTGTGTCTTGTGCTGGGCGACAATATCTTCCATGGTGCCGGTTTTTCCGAGCTTCTCAAGGAGGCTGTAAGGTCGGCCGAGGAGGACAGGAAGGCTACTGTATTCGGCTATTGGGTGAATGACCCCGAACGTTACGGCGTGGCGGAGTTCGACAAGGATGGAAACTGCCTGTCGATTGAGGAGAAACCCACCTGCCCGAAATCAAACTATGCAGTAGTGGGTCTCTATTTCTATCCTAATAAGGTAGTAGAGATTGCGAAGAATATAAAGCCATCGGCCCGCGGTGAGCTTGAGATAACCACCGTCAACCAGCATTTCCTTGCTGACGGTGAACTGAAGGTACAGACTTTGCATCGTGGTTTCGCCTGGCTCGACACCGGTACACATGATTCATTGGCCGAGGCATCGATTTTCGTTGAGGTTATCGAAAAACGTCAGGGGCTCAAGATCGCGTGCCTTGAGGGTATTGCACATGAGATGGGCTGGGTATCTTCGGACAGGCTTGTAGAGATAGCTCAGCCGATGATAAAGAACCAGTATGGACAGTATCTTTTGAAGATTGCAAAGGAGAATAATACTCCTTGATAAAGAGATTGAATGAGATGAATATAATTAAGACAGATATAGAGGGGGTGCTTATACTTGAGCCACGTATGTTCAAGGATGAGAGAGGTTATTTTTACGAGTCATTCTCGCAGCGTGAGTTCGAGGAGAGTGTGTGCCGTACGACTTTCGTGCAGGATAACCAGTCGATGTCGGTATACGGAGTGGTGCGTGGACTGCATTTCCAGAAGCCGCCATTCTGCCAGAGTAAGCTTGTACGTTGCATAAAGGGTGCAGTGCTTGATGTCGCAGTGGATATACGCAAGGGTTCTCCCACATTCGGAAAGTATGTGGCTGTGGAACTTACCGAGGATAATCACCGCCAGTTCTTTATACCAAGGGGCTTTGCCCACGGATTCGCGGTGCTGAGCGAGGAGGCTGTGTTCCAGTATAAGTGTGACAATTATTATAATAAGGAGAGTGAGGGAGCGATAGCCTGGAATGACGGGCAGATTGCTGTTGACTGGAAACTGCCGCTTGACAAGGTGATCCTTTCCGAGAAGGACAAGTTGAGCAAACCGCTTTCAGAGGTCGGTTATCTGTTTGACTATAACGAAAAATTGTATTGAAAATATGAATATTCTTGTTACTGGAGCCAACGGACAGCTGGGATGCGAGATGCGTCGCCTTGGTGCCGTTTCGCCGAACAACTATATATTTACCGATGTCGCTGAACTTGATATCACCAATGCCGATGCTGTTATGTATGTGGCAAAGCACTATTCGATAGATGCAATAGTGAACTGTGCCGCATATACCAATGTGGACAAGGCCGAGAGCGATGAGGCTATGGCAGAGCTGATAAACGCGACTGCCGTAGGGAACCTTGCACGTGCAATGAAAGAGGTCGGCGGTACCCTTTTCCATGTATCTACTGACTACGTGTTCGGTAGTGAGGGTAACACGCCACGTACTGAGGATATGCCGTTGAATCCGTTGGGAGTATACGGCCGTACCAAACTCAAAGGCGAGGAGGCTATCCATGCAAGCGGTTGCAAGGCTCTCATATTCCGTACTGCGTGGCTGTACAGTGAGTTCGGAAACAATTTCCTCAAGACCATGATGCGCCTTACGGCCGAAAGGGAGCAGGTGAATGTGGTCTTTGACCAGGTAGGTACCCCTACATACGCGGGTGACCTTGCGCTTGCCATCTTCTCTATCATTGAGGCTGGTGTATACGAGGGTAATGAGGGAATATATCACTTCTCCAACGAGGGTGTGTGCTCATGGTATGATTTTGCCGTTGAGATTGCAGCAGTTGCCGGCAATACAGGTTGCCGTGTGAATCCTTGCCACAGCAGCGAGTTCCCTTCGCCCGTGACACGTCCGTCATACTCGGTACTCGACAAGACAAAGATAAAGGAGACTTTCGATATCGATATTCCGCATTGGCGTGAGTCAATGGAGTATTGTGTGAAAAGAATTAAAGCTAACAACAGATAAATTCATTGGATATGAAACGTAGTATAATGGTAACAGGCGGTGCCGGCTTCATTGGTAGCCATGTGGTGCGCCTTTTCGTGAACAAGTATCCCGACTATCATATAATAAACGTAGACAAACTGACCTATGCGGGCAATCTTGCGAATCTCAAGGATATCGAGGATGCCCCCAACTATACCTTTGTAAAGGCCGATATCTGCGATTTTGAAAAGATGCTTGAACTGATGAAGGAGTACAATGTGGATGGCGTTATACACCTTGCAGCCGAGAGCCATGTAGACCGCTCGATCAAGGATCCTTTCACATTTGCCCGTACCAATGTCATGGGTACATTGTCGCTGTTGCAGGCGGCAAAGCTCCATTGGGAGTCATTGCCCGGGAAGTATGACGGCAAGCGATTCTACCATATCTCTACCGATGAGGTATACGGTGCCCTTGAATTGAGTCATCCCGAGGGTATTGAGCCTCCGTTCACAACAACGGCATCTTCGGGTGAACACCATCTGGCCTATGGTGAGGACTTCTTCTACGAGACTACCAAGTATAATCCCCACAGCCCATATTCAGCCTCAAAGGCAAGCAGTGACCACTTTGTACGCGCATATCACGATACATACGGCATGCCTACAATCGTTACAAACTGCTCAAATAATTATGGTCCTTACCAGTTCCCTGAGAAACTGATTCCGCTCTTTATCAATAATATACGTAATCGTAAACCGCTCCCGGTATATGGCAAAGGCGAAAACGTACGTGACTGGCTTTTCGTTGAAGACCACGCAAGAGCAATCGACGTGATCTTCCATGAGGGTAAGATCAATGAGACTTACAACATCGGCGGATTCAACGAGTGGAAGAATATCGACCTCATCAAGGTGATGATTAAGACAGTTGACAAAGTACTTGGCAATCCTGAGGGCCACAGCCTCGACCTCATTACATACGTGACCGACCGTCTTGGTCACGACGCACGCTACGCGATCGACTCGACCAAGCTCCAGAAGGAACTCGGTTGGGAACCATCGCTTCAGTTCGAGAAGGGAATTGAGAAGACAGTACGTTGGTACCTCGAGAACGAGGAATGGATGAACAACGTTACCTCCGGTGATTATCAGAGGTATTATGAGGGGATGTATAAGGATAGATGATGGAAACAGCAATAG
>JAFYWE010000109.1 GCA_017558165.1 Bacteroidaceae bacterium | reverse complement strand
TCTACGCTGTATGAAGCTGAAGCCACCTTTGCACCCTCGGCGTCGTTGAGAACAACCTGAGCACCAGTCTCGGCATCAACAACCTCCTTGCTGAATGTAACCTCAATTGTCTTGAGTGAATAGATGTCACCGCTTGGAGAAACTGATGACACCTTGATTGCCTCAGGAGCTGTGATTGTGAATGCCAACTCGCCGGCATACTCCTTACCGTCGCTTGCGCGTGTGATGAGACCCTTAGGGATAACCAAGGTATACTCACCTGGAGTGCTTACCGCTGAAGCCAATTTAACAGTAAGGTCAGCACCGTTTACAGCCCAATTAGAGATACCGCTTACAACGCTGTTACCCTGCTTGAACTTCATTGCGGTCATGCCATAAGGGTCGAACTCGCCCGCAGCCTCGCTGTTGAAAGTAACCTTAATGGTCTCGATAGCCTCAGCCTTCTTTGGAGAGTAGGCAACTACCTCAAAAGGGACCTGTGAAGGGTCGGCGTTCACACCGTCGAATGCGAACACGCTGCTTGCAGGCAACTTAACTGTGAGCTCCTGGTCAATATCGATAACCACGCCCTCGGTCAAGCCCTCAAGAGCATCCTGCACCTTGAATGACTTGTTAAGGATGATTGCGCCAGTGATGTTCGCAGGAATCTCAAGAGCCTCACGGAGAGTGAACTTGTATGTCTGGGCAGCGTTTGCACCGTTGCGCAGAGCGAGTGTAGCCTTCGCACCGTTCCATGAAGCCCAACCGTATACCTCCTGCTTGCTGCCTGTCCAAGGATTGCCACCTACCCAGTGAGCATCGGGCAATACATCGGCATTCTTTTTCTGCCAAGCGATACACTCAGCAAGGTCCTCCCAGAGCTTACCGCCGTTGATGCTGTTCATGAGAGAGTAGTCGTTGTAGAGCTCAACCATACCCGAACCGCAAACGAATGCGCAACGGAGCTCGCGGAGAGCTGGAGCATACTCCATATTCTTTGAAACGGCACCATACTTTGTAAGGATAAATCCGTGGGTCATCAAAGTATTGATAGGACACATTGGAGAGTTGGTTACGTAGTTCTGGTAAACCAGACGGTCACGGTAAGTAATCCACTTCTCGCGGTCGATAGTATTGTTACCTGATTCACCGTAGTCACCCTCCTGACGCCATGTAGCATCAGTGATCTGATACCAGAATGGAGAAGCCCATGTACCTACTGTTGTGTTGAAGAAGATATCCTCGCGGAGGTTCTCACGTACATAACGCTCAAGACGGATGATACCCTCGGCATTCTCGTTACCGACGTCACCGGCATCGGGACCTACAGCAGAGAACTGGGCAGAGATACCGTCATACTTGAAGAACATGTAATTATCAGTATTAGCATTGAAGCCCTCCTGACCATCCTGGTTGCATACGAGGTTCTCGGCAGCCTTGAGGAATGTATCATAGTACAATGGGTTAGAGAGCTGCATACCACCACGGCTGTTACTGTTCCAGTAGCTACGACGATAGTTACCGCTTGCACCGTAACCACCTACAGGGCCCAACCATGCACCGATACCAGCACCCATTTCCTTTGCAGAGACAGCAATGTCACGCATCGCATTAGGGAATCCGCTGTGGAATGTCCAAGGACCATAGTTGTCCCAACCGTCATCGATGATGAATGCTGCAGGACCCTCACCATACTTGTCATAGAAGTTAGTCTTCCAGTTTGAAAGCACGTTAAGAACCTGAGCTGCTGTCATGTTCTGGTGTTCGCTGCCAGGAGCCGCATTGTTGCGGTCGATATTGAGTTCATACCAGCTGATGTAGCATGGGAATGCTCTCCAGGGCACTGCACGCTCACGCTCGCTGTATGCTAGGAATGAACGGCGTTTCTGTGTATCGCGAATATTTGCCTCGCTCTGCTTGCCATCCTGTGCAATAAGACCTACTACAGCGCCAACCTTCCAGGTCTCGCCTGCAGCAAGTGTTGTATTGCGGCTCCAACGGCCCTGGATACCAACAATCGCAGTGTTCACTACAACACCTTCCTTAGCCTCAAGAATCTTCACAGTCATTGTACTCGAAGCATCGATAGACTCGCTCTTGTTCTCAACAAACACGCGTACAGTGAATGTACCGTCATAAGGAGCAGTGAAAGTAAATGTGTTGTCGCTATGCTGGCCACCTGAATAACCGCTATGGTAGTCTACAGCAGCGATGTCACCATTAGAAGCCAAAAGATCGGCACCGCCGAAGTTCAAACGGTGGTTACCGCTTGTATATTTCACCTCGATCTCAACTTTCTGATTCTTCTTGAGGGCAACATTTGCCATCTTGTATGCAAGCACATTGGGATAATTTGCACCGGTAGCCTCCTCAACGCGCTTTGGAACATCAGCCGCAGCAACCTGTGTCCAAGAAGCAGCAGTCAAAGAAACACTCTTTGTATCCTTCAGGTTCCAAACATCCTCGTCGCCTGTAGCACCACCTACAGTGTTGTATGCAGTCGGAGTCTCAAGACCTGCAAAAATCTTGTTGCTTACGATTGTTGCACCACGAGTATTACCAACAACCTTAGGAGTTGAGCCTGCAGCCTGAGTATCAACATTGTATATCATTGGAATGATGTTGAACATATCAACATCGTTCACGCCCTTGAGCTCCATCTCGGTGCGGATGTAGTGGCTACCGTCGCGGAGTACCGCACGCCAAACAATCTCACTCTTCGCACCCTTGTATGTGTACTCATAGTTTGCAACCAAAGCAACACCGGCAAAGTGCTCGGCACCGCCAATGGCAGTAGCATTTGCAGCAAGAGTCTCTGTTGCAACACTCTTCAATGTCATTGCCGAAGCAGGAACATTGTCACCGCCACCAAATGCCACTGTGAAAGGCTCTGTGCCGGCTACCAAATTCATGGCATCGCAACCTGCAAAATAAAGAGCATTACCTACCTTCATCCAGCTTGCAGCAAGCACCTTGTTGCTAAGGATGTAAACACCGTTAT
>JAFYWE010000108.1 GCA_017558165.1 Bacteroidaceae bacterium | reverse complement strand
TCCTCAAGAAGTGCTTGTCTTTTTATGCCCTTTTTTGCTTGTTTTTCCCTTTTTCGCAGTTACATAGCCCGCTATGCGCCTTTGAAAAAAGAAAAAACATTCTAAAAAAGTTCTATAAAAATTTCAAGGACATAAATTTAAACAACTTCTAATAATCATATACAATACATTCAAGCCAAAGTGTAAACCTGAGACGTCATTGCTTAACTCCTGAACTTCACGGTAAAGCAATGCATGCCGTTATTGAAGCGATACTCCAGTCCGTAATTGTAGAACCCTGCTATTGACTTCACCAGTGCAAGGCCAAGGCCGGTTGAGCCACTCTTGCCGCTTGTGTAGAACCTCTCGAACAGGCGTGTGCTGTCGAGTGCCTCCTCTCCGCTGTTGCTTATGGTCAGCGTTTTCTGCTTAATCGTTACGGTGATATTCCCGCCCTCAGCAGTGTGCAGGAACGCATTCTTCATCAGGTTGGTCACCAGTGTTGTGGCCAGTGACTCATCAATGCTTACGACAAGGCACGGTGGCAGTTCTGTACGGCACTCTATGCCCTTGTCGGCATATATCTCCTTATATATCTCAAGCTCGTTCTCAATGAGCTCTACAAGGTCAACGTCCACCTTTTCGTTGAACTGTGCATTCTCAATCTTGGATATTAGCAATAGTGTGCGGTTAAGACGGCTCAGTCGGTGGAGTGACTGGCGCATCTTCGTAAGCTCGGCGAACTGCTCCTCGGTGAGTGGGGTGTTGTCTATTATCCACTCTATGCGTGTACCAAGTATGGCAAGCGGTGTCTGCAGCTCGTGAGAGGCGTTGCCTATGAATTGTTTCTGGCGCTCGAAGTATTTTTCGGCACGTTCTATGGTGCTGCGGGCACTCTCGGTGAGCTTCTTGAACTCCTGTATGTGTGTGCACATGGGCAGGTCGTCCACGCCGTTGCCAAGGTTGTAGCTGTCGAGCCATTTGAGCAGGCGGTAAAGCGGGCGCATGCTGTAGTTGAAGATGAGTGCGGTTACGGCAAGGATGCTCAGGGTAAGTATAACGTACAATGTGGCAAGGTGCCAGAATACCGCCATAAGAAGATCCTGGCGCTCGAATGTGGGGGTTGACACGGTAAGCAGGTACATTTGCCCATGTGTGTCGGCAAAGGTCATGGTAAGAGTGCGGGCGGGCTCGGTCTCGTACTTCCCCGGGATGTATACCTGTTCGTCCTCGAATCTCATCAAATGGCCTCCGTCATAGCTGTGTGGCAATGGCTCTATGCTGTATGTGTTGTTGCTGCCGTTGTTATGCTCGGGCAGTTCGCCGTTGGTGAGCGTGCGGCGTATGAGCATCTCGGCGTAGTCCTCGAGGCTGTCGTCGGTCTCGTCGTTTATCTCATCTACCATAGAACAGTAGAATACGGTTGACCATAGCAGGAGTATGGGCAACAGTACTATCGAGAGCCTTATCGTTACGCGGTATATGAGTTTCATTCTTCGTTGTCGGTGAATTTGTAACCAAAGCCATAGACGGCCTTTATGTTGATGCTTGCTCCAGCCTCGGAAAGCTTCTTGCGCAGGTTCTTTATCTGTGCATATACGAACTGGAAGTTGTCGACCATGTCAATGTGGTCGCCCCATACGGCTTCGGCAAGTACGGCCTTGTCCACAATGTGACCGGCGCGCTGCATGAAGTAGAGCAGTATGTCGAACTCCTTCTTCAGCAACGGCACGTCGTTGCCGTCAATCCTTATCCTGCGGCTGCCCAGGTCAAGGGTTATGTTGCCGGCAGTCATTGTGTTGCTGACGGCTCCGTTCCCACGGCGCATCACGCTCTTTATGCGTGCCGACAGCTCGGCCATGTAGAACGGCTTTGCAAGGTAGTCGTCGGCGCCCAGGTCAAGGCCTGTTATCTTGTCGTCGAGCGAGTCGCGTGCCGATATTATGATTACTCTGGCGTCGTTGCCGTTCTTCTTTATCTGCTCGAGCAGCTGCAGGCCGTTGCCGTCGGGCAGCATTATGTCGAGCATTATGCAGTCATAGCTGTAGCCGGCAATCTTGTCACAGGCCTCAAAGTATGTGCCTGCGCTCTCCACGATGTATCCCTCGCTCTTGAGCGCGCGTTGCATGATCTCACGCAACGAGGCGTCGTCTTCAATCAGCAGCAGTTTCATGGTCCGTTTTTCGTCAAATATATGTGTGCTTTCTGAAAAGAATCTGAAAATCTTGCAATATCATTTTGAGCGGGAGCCTGTCTCTTATGGGATTTTTCGCTTCGCTCAAAATGACATTAATCGTTTATTTAGGTAATAATATAGATGTTGCCCCAATTTGCTGACTTTCAGTATTTTCAAACTCCTTCGGCCTTTGGCCACCAGGGTGCTCCTCTGTTAACCCCTCACCGCTTCGCGGAGCTCCCCTAAGGACAGGGGAACTATAGCTGTCACGGAGTGACTGAGGAGTAGAAACAGTCAACTTCAAGGCTTTATATTATTTCTCTACAAGTTCAAAGTCAAGCTGCTTGCGGTCGAGGTTGGCACGTACAATGCGTATGCACACAGGGTCACCGATGGTGAACTTACGGCGGGTACGGCGTCCTATGATGCAGTAGTTGGCATCGTCGAACTCGTAGTAGTCGTCCTGCAGGGTGCGCATCGGTATCATGCCCTCGCACTTGTTGTCGTTGATCTCGGCATAGAGTCCCCATTCGGTCACACCGCTGATTACGGCGCT
>JAFYWE010000107.1 GCA_017558165.1 Bacteroidaceae bacterium | reverse complement strand
GGTTAACTTTATTTCGGGTCACAGACCCTGATACTCAATTACGCCGGATAACATATCCGACGTGACGGACAGAGATTCCTCACTACGTTTCGGAATGACAAAACGAATAATTGGTCAACACCAACTGAAAAAACACATGCGACACCCCGCAAGGGATGCCGCATGAAATGTATACTGTAAAAAACGTCTTTTACTCTTTGATTGACATGCCTTCGATTGAGAATCCTCTCAAGAGGTCGGCCACAGGCATGCGTTTCTTGCCTGAGAGCTGCACCTCGACAAGCGAGATGTAACCACCCTCAACAGCAACCTTGATGTATGACTTGCCGTCGGTAACGAGAGTACCGTTTGCCTTGCCGTGGGCACATGGCTCTTTCTCAACCTCATAGACCTTGAGGGCGAGTTCCTTGCCATCGGCCGAGACAAGCTCGCACCATGCAGCTGGATATGGCGACATACCGCGTACGAAATCATATACCTGCTCTACGTTCTTTGTCCAGTTGATGCGGCAGGTATCGCGGAAAATCTTCGGTGCTGGGCGCAGGTCGCTCTCATTGATATACATATCGGTCTGGGCTACAGCAGCGGCCTCACCCTTGACAATGGCCTCAACAGTGCGTACTACGGTATCGCCACCCTGGAGCATAAGCTTGTCGTGCAATGTACCGGCATTGTCTTTTTCGTCAATGGCAACAACGTCGCGGAAGATGACGTCACCCGTGTCAATCTCGTGTTTGAGGAAGAATGTAGTGACACCGGTCTCCTTGTCGCCGTTGATGATTGCCCAGTTGATGGGCGCTGCACCACGGTACTGTGGCAACAGCGAGGCGTGGAGGTTGAATGTACCAAGGCGTGGCATGTTCCAGACACTCTCGGGGAGCATACGGAAGGCCACCACAATCTGCAGGTCGGCACCCCACTCGCGCAATGCAGCCTGGAACTGCTCGTCCTTTAGCGACTCGGGCTGCAGGACAGGGAGGTTCTCGGCCACTGCAAACTGCTTCACGGGGCTCATGAGCAACTGGTTTCCGCGCTTGTTTATCATCTTGTCGGGCATCGTTACAACTCCCACAATCTCATAACCGCACTCTGCACAGGCGCGCTGCTTCTCAAGAAGACGGCGCAATGGCTCCACCGCGAAATCGGGTGTGCCAAGATATACTATTCTAAGTTTTTCCATAATCAATCTGATGTAAATTCCAACAAGGTCTTGCGATAAGCTGTGAAGATGGCCGACTTTGAGATGAAGCCGATATACTCGCCGTTGATATCCTCGACGGGGAGGTTCCAAGCACCGCTCTCCTCGAACTTGCGCATCACGGCCTCCATAGGCTCCTCGATGCTTAGCCTGCCATCGACCTCACGCATGAGCGATGCCACCGAGTAGCGGTGATAGAGCTCCTGACGGAACATCATGTGCCTTATGTCATCAAGATGCACGATACCTACCAGATGGTTGGCTGCATTGACAACGGGGAAGATGTTTCGGTTTGTCTTTGCGACAACCGATGTGAGCTGTCCCAAGTCCATATCGGGGCTTACGCGCATGAAGTTCTTCTCAATGACGTCAGAGACCTTGAGTATAGTGAGCACGGCCTGGTCCTTGTGGTGGGTGATGAGCTCACCGCGCTGGGCAAGACGCACTGCATAGATATTGTTCTTGTCGAAAATCTTAACCGTAAGGTATGAGCATACAGATACAATCATGAGTGGCAGGAAAAGGGCGTAACCGCCTGTAAGCTCGGCAATAAGGAACACGCCTGTCAACGGGGCGTGGAATACTCCCGACATGAGTGCCGCCATACCGAAAAGGGCAAAGTTCTTGTCCGACACAGGGATGCCGAAACCCGACATATTGCATATACCGGCAAACAGGTATCCTGTTACACAACCAAGGAAAAGACTTGGTGCGAAGATACCTCCACAACCACCTCCGCAGTTGGTGACGGTAGACGCCACGGCCTTGAAGAGGATGATGAAGAGCATATAGAGGAACAGGTATTTCGCATGTCCGTAGAAGAGCGAGTTCTCAAGGATGATATTCTCCGATGAACCGTTTATAAGGTGTGTGATGGTCTCGTATCCCTCACCGTAGAGAGGCGGGAAAAGGAATATGAGGATGCTGAGGATACTGCCACCGATAGCAAGTTTGTAGTACGGGTTCTGCAGTTTCTTGAACTGGCGTTCAATGGCCACGGTAACGTGTGTAAAGTAGAGCGATACAAGACCGCACAGTATACCGAGCATAATCACATAAGGTACACGTGCAATGTCAAAGGCGTTCTCCATGTGGAACTCGAAGGTTGCCTCGGTTCCCATCAATATGTATGACAGAGTGGCCGCAGTAACGCTTGATATGAGCAACGGCAGGAGCGATGACATGGTAAGGTCAAGCATCAGCACCTCGATTACGAATACAAGACCTGCAATTGGTGCCTTGAAGATACCCGACACGGCACCGGCAGCACCGCAACCGATGAGCAGCATCATCACCTTCTTCTCCATCTTGAAGAGGCTGCCGAGGTTAGAACCTATGGCAGAACCGGTCATTACGATAGGCGACTCGGCACCGACCGAACCACCGAAACCGATGGTGATACCACTGGCTATCAACGATGACCAGGTGTTGTGACGCCTTATCTTTCCCATTCGGCACGATATGGCATAGAGCACCTTGGTGACTCCGTGGCTTATGTCGTCACGTACAATCTTCCTGATGAAAAGGCCTGTTATAAAGATACCTATCACCGGGTATACAAGATAGAGCCAATTGAAGGTTTGCGCGTCGAAACCGCCTGTGAGGAGATGCTGGATAAAATGGATGAGATGCTTGAGTGCATAGGCCGCCATGGCAGAAAGTACACCCACAAGGAAACTCAGAATCAGTATGAACTGGCTCTGGGGTACATGCTTCTCGCGCCACTCGATGAAGCGGTCAAGCAATCCTTTCTCCTTGACATCCTTTTTTCTTACCATCACTCTCTTATAACGGTTACGGTTCCGTTACTTGTAAGTTTTATTATGCTTGATGACTTGGCAGTGCCTTTCTCAAGCTGTTTGTAGTTGACCACATAGTCAACGGCATCAATGATCTCGGGAGATATCTCGCTGAAATTATTCGGTGTAGGCTCACCGCTGACGTTTGCCGATGTAGAGACCACGGGCTTCTGGAAACGGTAGCACAGCTCCTTTGAGAAGAGCTCCGATGTCACGCGTATTCCCACACTGCCGTCCTCGGCAAGGAGGTTGGGCGCGAGGTTGCGTGCACCGTCATAGATTATTGTAAGCGGCTTTGTTGTCAGCTCAACGAGATCCCATGCAACGGCTGGAACCTCACCTACATAACGCGCAAGACGGTCGGCGCTGTCAACAAGCAACAGCATTGCCTTGCTGTCGGCACGCTTCTTTATCTCGAATACACGCTGTACGGCATTCGCATTGGTAGCATCGCAACCGATGCCCCATACGGTGTCTGTAGGGTACAGGATCACTCCACCCTTACGCATTATCTCTACACACTTCTTTGCTTCCTCTGCTATTGTTCCCATAACAAAATCTGTTTAGAATTCACTTGTAAAGTGGAAACGGATTGACTTGAAGTCGTTCTGCGCCATCTGCAGCACGTAGTTGCTGTCGGCGAGGAAGACGTCGCGTCCCTCGATATCCTTTGCCATATACTGGTACTTGCGCTTCTTGAAGTTCTCAAGCTCGACTGGGTCGTCACTCTCAATCCAGCAAGCCTTGTAAAGGTTAACCGGCTCCCAACGGCACTTTGCATTGTACTCGTTCTCGAGACGGTACTGGATAACCTCGAACTGAAGCTGACCTACGGTACCGATGAGCTTGCGGCCGTTATGCTGGTTCACGAAGAGCTGTGCCACACCCTCGCCCATAAGCTGGTCGATACCCTTTGCAAGCTGCTTGGTCTTCATAGGGTCGGCATTCTCGATGTATTTGAACATCTCGGGAGAGAAGCTTGGCAATCCCTTGAAGTGGAGCAACTCGCCCTCGGTCAACGTATCACCGATCTTGAAGTTACCGGTATCGGGCAGACCGATGATATCACCCGGATAGGCCTCCTCGATTGTGCTCTTGCGCTGTGCCATGAACTGTGTTGGAGAAGAGAAGCGCATGTCCTTGCCGAGACGGATGTGACGGTAAGGAGTGTTGCGCACGAACTTTCCTGAACATATCTTGCAGAACGCCACGCATGAACGGTGGTTAGGGTCGATGTTGGCTGTAATCTTGAAGATGAAGCCGGTGAACTTTGAATCCTCGGGGTTCACTACACGCTCCACAGCCTGTACCGGACGTGGGCTCGGCGCAATCTTCACGAAACAGTCGAGAAGTTCCTGCACACCGAAGTTGTTCAGTGCAGAACCGAAGAATACCGGTGCTACCTTTGCATCAAGATAGTCCTGAACGTCGAACTCAGGGTATACGCCATCGACCAGTTCAAGGTCGGCACGCAGTTTGAAAGCGAGATCCTCGCCGATGTTCCTGTCAAGCTCATCGCTGTCGATGTCAATCTCGACCTTCTCGGTCACACGCTGCTTGTTTGGTGTAAAGAGGTCGAGCTTCTGCTCGTATATGTTGTACACACCCTTGAAGCGTGCTCCCTGGTCGATTGGCCAGCTGAGCGGACGTACTGAAATCTGCAACTCGCTCTCGAGCTCGTCGAGCAACTCGAACGGGTCACGACCCTCGCGGTCCATCTTGTTCACGTATACGATAACCGGAGTGCTGCGCATACGGCACACCTCCATGAGCTTGCGTGTCTGTGTCTCCACACCCTTTGCGCTGTCGACAACGATGATTACACTGTCGACCGCAGTTAGTGTGCGGAATGTATCCTCGGCAAAGTCCTGGTGACCCGGAGTATCAAGGATGTTTATCTTGTAGCCATCGTAATCGAACTCCATCACAGAGGTCGTAACAGAGATACCACGCTGTTTCTCAATCTCCATCCAGTCCGATGTGGCTGTCTTCTTTATCTTGTTTGACTTTACGGCACCCGCCACCTGTATCTGACCACCGAAAAGCAACAGCTTCTCGGTAAGGGTTGTCTTACCGGCATCAGGGTGCGAAATGATAGCAAAAGTCCTTCTTCTTCCAATCTCTTCCTGTACGCTCATTTATATAATATCTTTTATTTTTCAATAGTAAATTACTCGTCATCGAGGTTAAGCTTGCCCTCCTCATCCTCCTTGAAGTAGAGTGACAGCATGGAAATGAAACGGCTTATCTCGTTTGTCGCCTTCAGTGTCTCCTCGTTTATCTCACGTTTCTGCAGTTTCATCAGCCACACCATATACAGGGCATCGAAACAGTTCTCAAGCTCTCCCTTGGCACGCCCCTCGCTCTTGGTCCTGAACTCCACAATAAATGGCAATGCCTTGTAATAGGCCGCCGAGTAGAACGGTACCTTAGAGGACTTCATCAGGCGAAGATGAAGGTCGGTGAGATTGATGAGTACATTGTTGTTGATCTGCAAGTGGCCCTTCTCCTTGACCTCCTCAAGACGCATCATCTCAATGAGGTTGTCATACCACTCCACCAGCTCCGCCTTTGATTCGGCAGGAAGGTTGTATGGCTCCACCAGAAGTTCCTTGATTTTGTCCAACGACATATTGTTGGCACGGATGATATCCTCAACCTGCCACATATATAACAGATACTCTGCTATATTCTTTTTCCTGAGTTCACGAGAAATAAACAAAGCGAATATTTTTTAATGAAATGACCAAGTTCCAGTCGCGACAAGAATCGCGCCTACAAGTGAGCCCACCATAACGGCCACACCAATCACGCGGTTGATGATCCACACACCGCGGACATCGAAACGCGCGCGCAACTTATTCACGACGTAAGTAATGAAAAGCCACCATAGCATTGCGCCACCGAAGATAGAGAGATAGCCCACACACTGCTGGAATACTGGCTGGTCGGGCAACATGAAGTTCATCGGCGTGAAAAGCGCAAGGAACAGCAACACGATCAACGGGTTCGAAAGCGTTATGAAGAAGCCTGTGATACCGTTGCGCAAGAGGTTGCTCTTGTTATGGCTCACGTTACGTGTGTTTCTCATGGGGTTGGTGCGGAATGTATGCACACCAAAGAAGAACATGATTATGGCACCTATGAGCTGCATCCAGTAGAGGGCAGACTCATTGTGGATAAAATCGTAGAGGAATGAGAGGCCATAGCCTGTCACAAGCGCATAGAGGATGTCGCTGAACGCGGCTCCCGTACCGGTCACAAGACCGTATATGCGTCCCTTGTTGAGTGTGCGCTGTACGCACAACACACCGACAGGACCCATTGGCGCCGATGCCACCAGGCCTATTATGATACCCTTGACAACGACCTCAAGTGTTGTTATCTGGGCCAGCAGACTCTGAAAAACGTCATTCATAATGCAAAGTTGCCATTTTTTTACGAAAAAAGCACTATAAAAAGGCTTTTTTATTAAAAAAACTTACAGAAAAAACGTACTGTCAGGCATGTATTACTTCAAAAACAGGGATGCGCACACAAACATAGCCTCCAGGCGCCTGTAAAACAGCCAAAAGAGCCACACGGACGCATCACTCGCCCTGCCCTACTTCCGAGTCCTCCTCAACCGTCGCATCATCAACCACAACCAGCTCTTTGTTTGTGGCCTTACGCAACATTATTGCCAACACGATATCGGACAGCGCAGACACCACAGCCACAACTCCGATGATTACCGCAACCAAAGATATCGCGGCCGAAGTCCAGAAGAATAGATAAACAGCAATAGCGGCAATAAGCAATGGAGCAACAAGCATCTTCCATCCACCACTCCTTCGCAAACTTGTAGAGAGCACCTCATACACCTGGAAAAAGGCAATGACAAGAAGAATCACCGCCAACAGTTTCACAAAGACACTCTGGAAAGAGAACGGGTTGACAAGCAGCCACAAACCAAAGGCCATGCAACCGACGTCTATCACGGCAATTGCCACTGACGGAAGTTTGCCAGCCTCCTTACGCTTTGAATATACACTTATAAACGAGACCAATGCCGGAAGAAAGAAAGCGACACCGACCAGACGCACCAAAAGTTCCATAGCGCCATCACCCATAACAATAAGCAGCACGCCTATTGCCATTGTCATCAGACCACGAACAAGACCTCCATTCATAATATTCAATCATTTTAATATTTTACAAAAACACATCAGGCAACCCGGAGCCATCATGGGGTCAGGCACACTACAAGCAGCCCGTCATCCTCTATGCAATGAGCAACATAATCACCGTCAGGAAAGTTCCCGCAACCCCTTAAATGAACCTTGAGAGTACCATCAGCCAAAGGCAAAGGAGTTTCAAGAAAGACATGATCCCTGTACGTTCCACCCACATTGCCTACGAGCTTGAAAAGAGCCTCACACACACACCAACGCAGGAGAATCGCCTTTTTCGCCACTACGGGTTCCAAAGCGGCAATATCGTCGGCTCTCATGAAACGTCGCGCCGCCGATGACGCATCCCTTGACAACAGTTCCACGTCGATGCCAAAGGAAAGCTCTGGCGAATGGGCCAGAAGGGCATATCCACGAGTGTGCGAGATACTGATGAAGCCCGCAGCACACTCAAGCATCGGTTTGCCTGCGGCATCATACACGATACAGGCATTGTTACCACATAAACGGGAAAGCAAGACGCGCACCGCAAGACGTTCACGGCGCCTTTGCTCACTACATGCCACTGGAAGCCCCGCGAGACACTCCGGCGCAAGAAGAGATGAGAGCTCGTCCGAGGTCTCGTTCATCTCCCATACGGCGATACGGATATCGCCCACGCTATATTCACGACAAAGAGGCATTGTCACTCATTATCGGCATCCCCTTCACTGGCAGCAACGCCACCGGGCAGGGTCGCCTTTATCTTCACAATCCTGTGTTTCTCCTTCTCAAGAACCTCGAACATGATCCCATTGCACACAATGGTCTCGTTCAAGGCAGGGAACTCGCCCTTAACCTCGAGCAGAAGGCCCGCAAGGGTATCGGCCTCGCCAGAGACTTCCTCAAAGTCATCGCTGTCAAGCGATGTTATCTTGTAGAAATCGGACAGCATGGTACGGCCGTCAAACACATAGATGTTGTCGGCAAGCTGTTCATATGACTTGTCGGGCTCGTCAAACTCGTCGTTGATCTCGCCCACAATCTCCTCAATGATATCCTCAAGGGTAATGAGTCCCGAAATTCCGCCGAACTCATCCACTACCATGGCCATATGCACCTTAACCGTCTGGAAATCACACAGAAGGTCATCAATTTTCTTGGTCTCGGGAACGAAGAAAGGCTGGCGCAAAAGAGTCTGCCAACGGAAATTGTCGCTCTTGTTCAAGTGCGGGATAAGATCCTTTATGTAAAGCACACCACGGATATCGTCCTGTGTCTTGCCATAGACAGGAATACGCGAATAGGCGTTCTCCTCGGCACACTTTAATACCTGCGAATACGGCGCGTGGATATCGAGCATCACCATATTCAGGCGCGATGTCATGATATCCTTCACGGACTCGTCACCGAAACGGATGATACCCTCGAGCATCTTCTTCTGCTCGCCGATCTCCTTATTGTCGGTAAGCTCCAGCGCCTGCTCAAGCTCATCGACCGACAGCAGGTGGCTTTTCTTTGACACCAGACGCTGTGTAAAGGTGGTTGAACGAACGAGCAACTGCGAGAACGGACTCAACAGGCGTGACAACAGATATAAGCCACCCGACACGAAACGTGCGAAGGACAATGCATTGCTCTTTGAGTACACCTTTGGCATGACCTCACCGAAAAGCAGCAGCAGGAATGTTAGCACCACCGTGAGCAACAGGAACTCGAGCCACTCAGCCCCATCACCGAAATGAAGGACATTCATAAAGAAGAAATTGAGCAGCATGACAATTCCCACATTCACGAAATCGTTCACAATCAGTATTGTGGCAAGCAATTTCTCAGGGTTTTCCAAAAGCCCGAGAATACGTTTGTCGTTTGATGATTTTGACTCCTCGAGTTCATCGAGCTGCGTGCGCGTCAATGAGAAGAAAGCTATCTCCGAGCCTGATGCAAACGCCGAGCACACAAGCAGGAAGACAGCCATTATAAGCGCAATGATTGCACTCACCGACGGGAATGTGAGATACACATCGGGGAGCGCAATGGAATGAATCTGCATGAAAGCAGTCAAGAATGTATCCAAAACCTATTGATTTAAATTAGAAAGGAGCACCTGATGCGGGGTCGTTTGACGGAGCACCGCCGGTTGCACGTGAAGAGAGCATCTCCATAGTCTCGGCAAGAATCTCGGTACGGTAACGGCGTATGCCGTTCTGGTCCTCGTATGAATTGGTCCTTATCTTACCCTCGACATATATGCGGT
>JAFYWE010000106.1 GCA_017558165.1 Bacteroidaceae bacterium | reverse complement strand
CCTTTAATACCCTTTGGGTGCATAAAAACAACAACCATGAAACGCCTGATTACACTCTTTTTTGCACTGCTGTTCACCGCGACCATTTTTGCCGGTGAAGAGGAAGTGACATTAAACACCCCTACAGGTGACATCTACGGAGTCCTGCTGAGGCCCGACAGCGACGCCCAATGCCCGCTGGTCATCATAATAGCAGGCAGCGGGCCCACAGACCACAACGGCAACACAATCGGAAGCGATTACAGGAACAACTCGCTGAAGATGCTTGCCGAAGGGCTCGCCTCAAAAGGCATCGCAAGCATCCGATACGACAAGAGAGGCATCGGGCGCAGCGTTGCCGCCGGAAAGAGCGAAGAGGAACTCCGCTTCGAGCACTACATCGATGACACCGCTGCGTGGGCCGAGATGTTCTACCAGGACAAGCGGTTCAGCAAGATTGTCATAGCCGGACACAGCGAGGGTTCGCTCATTGGCATGGTGGCCGCACAGAAGAGCAGTGCAGTAAAGGCATTTATATCGATTGCTGGATGCGGAAGCCCCGCGCACGAGGTCATTGAGGAGCAGTTGCGACAACAGCCCGAACAGATACAGCGCGAGGCCGCAGCCATCAACAAGGAGCTCCTTGAAGGACGCACAGTAGAGGATGTCCCCGCATACCTTGCAACACTCTACCGTAAGAGCGTACAGCCGTACCTGATTTCATGGTTCAGGTACAACCCTGCAAAGGAGATTGCAAAGCTAAGGATTCCGGTTCTTATCCTGCAAGGCGACAAGGACATCCAGGTAGGAGTCAAGGAGGCCGACAAACTCTACCTAGCACGCATGTTCTCATCGTACCACGTAATCAAGGGCATGAACCATGTGCTGAAGCATTGCGAGAGCACCGACATGCTCATGCAGCTCAACACGTACCAGAGCCCCGAGCTCCCCATAAAGGACGAACTTATAGAGCACATCACACGTTTCCTTTCAAGCAAATGATCCAGCCCATGAATGAAAACATAGAGATTTTCAACCCCAATGACGACAGCGGTATTGCTCTGCCATTGTCCGAGCAACGCGTGGCGGCAGGCTTTCCCTCGCCCGCCGAGGAGTATTCATCGCTGAGCCTCGACCTCAACAAGGAACTGATCAAGAACCCCGCATCCACCTTCTATGCACGTGTCAGCGGGCTCTCAATGGTGGACGAGGGCATAAACGACGGTGATCTGCTTGTCATTGACAAGAGCATTACGCCATATGACGGATGCCTGGCCGTATGCTACGTCGACGGAGAGTTCACCCTAAAGCGCTTTGAACGGCACGCTGACCATGCACTGCTGGTGCCCGCCAATAAGGAGTTCAAGCCCATAAAGGTAACCGCCGAGAACGATTTCTGCATCTGGGGAGTAGTCACATACCTTATAAAGAAAGTATAGAACTTCGTTTTCCGTTTCTATGTTTGGGCTTTGTGACTGCAACAATTTCTTCGTATCGTGCGAAAGGGTGTTCGACCCATCGCTCGAGAATCGCCCTGTCGTTGTACTCAGCAACAACGACGGTTGCATAGTGTCACGCAGTAACGAGGCTAAGGCCATAGGCATAAAGATGGGCCAGCCCCTGTACCAGATACGCGACTACATAAAGAGATATGACGTTGCCGTGCGCTCAAGCAACTACCAGCTCTACGGCGACATGTCGCAGCGCGTCATGGCCACCCTGAAACAACACGTACCGGCCATTGAAATCTACTCCATTGACGAGGCATTCCTGTTGCTCGACGGCTACCGCACCGAGGAATTGAAACAGTTCGGCGAGGAGCTCGCCCGCACCGTAAGGCGCAACACGGGCATACCGGTAAGCATAGGCATGTCCCACACCAAGACCCTTGCGAAAATAGCCAGCAAGCTGTGCAAGAGATACCCCAAGCTGAACAATGCCTGCCTTATGCACCGAGATGAGGACATACGCAAAGTGTTGGAAAAGTTCCCGGTTGAGGATGTCTGGGGCATAGGTCGCCGACAGGCAAAGATGTTCCACGACTGCCGCATAGAGACCGCCGCCCAGCTGTGCGACCTGCCCGAGGAGTGGATTGACAACAGGCTCAACATCACCGGCAAGCGCACCTGGCTGGAGCTCAAGGGAAAGCCCTGCATAGAGTTCAGCCACGAGACTGCCGACAAGCAGTCCATCACCGTATCGCGCTCATTCTCAAAGGAGTTGTACAGCATTGAAGAGCTGCATGAGACCGTCACCACCTTTGCCGGCATAGCCGCCGAGAAACTGCGCAAGCAGAAGTGCGTGGCAATGGAAATGCAGGTATTCATCTTCACCAACCGCCACCGCGACGACCAGCCCCAACGCTTTGAGTGCGGGCAGGTACAGTTCACCACAGCCACCGACAGCACGCTGGAGATTGTGAAGGCAGCCACAGCCACACTCAGCAGGATATACCGCAAGGGATTCGGCTACAAGAAGAGCGGTGTGCGCCTTAGCCGCATCACCCCCGCCACAGCCGTGCAGGCATCACTATTCGACGACATCGACCGCCCCAAGCACAAGAAGCTGATGGAGGCCATAGACCGCATAAACGCCGGCATGGGTCGCGAAAGCGTGAAGCTTGTATCGCAGGGCACCATCACCGACCACACCAACCGTTCATACCTATCACCACATTATACCACGGACTGGAACGACATACTTGTAGTAAAGGTATAGCCACGCAGCCTGCGACCAATTGCTGTTGACGTTATCGAAACTTCGTTTTCACATTTCCGTTTTCAGTTTTCACATTCGCCCTCAAAACATTTGCAAAAGAGGTATTGCGTGTGGTATCTTTGGACACATAGACAACCCCACAAATAAAAAGCAACAATATGAAACCACACGTACCTGGCGCAGCAGACCTGCGCTACACACTCTACGCCTACGCCCTTGACCTGGCAGACGGCGAGAAGGACCTCGCCAAGAAACTGTTACACGACACCCTGATGCACATAAGCCGTACAGCAGCGACCTACAACCCGTCAACAAGTTTCACGGTGTGGGCCAAGGCAACAATGAAAAATATTTACTACAACAAACACCATGGCGACAGCATACACCACCTTCACCGTCTATGCTACCACGGCATACCATCCCACACCGCCACGTTTGAAGAAAGCAGTTACAGCACAAGACATATATACCACACCATGTCCCGTCTGTCGCCCATGCAGGCCGCAGCCATCACTTTGAGGCTGAAAGGGTACACCCACTGCCAGATTGCCCGCAAGATGGGTACCACCACCTCACTTGCAAAGCATCACCTTATCATGGCCCGCCGCATCCTTGACAAAATTTGGTACAATTGACTGTTTTCGTCAAGACGGCCACCATTTTAGCGTTTTTTTGCCTTAAGATTTACTTTTTAAATATAAAATCGTTTTCTTTGTAGGATATAAGCGACGAACATCCTGACAGGAGGCATAGAAAAGGACACACACCAGCCACAGGCAATCCTTGACAAGCACCACCGCAAACGGATGATTGACAACTAAAACCTTAATGAAATGAAGATAGCAGTAGCAGGAACGGGATATGTAGGCCTCAGCATCGCCACACTGTTGGCACAGCACAACGAAGTAGTTGCAGTCGACGTCATCCCGGAGAAGGTAAATAAAATCAACAATCGCACATCACCCATACAGGACGAATACATAGAGAGATACCTCGCAGAAAAGGAGCTCAACCTGCGTGCCACACTCGACGGCAAGGAGGCATACAAGGACGCCGAATTTATTGTCATTGCCGCACCCACAAACTACGACCCACAGAAGAATTTCTTTGACACGCACCACATCGAGGACGTCATCGATCTCATCCTTGAGGTAAACCCCGAGGCAACGATGGTAATCAAGAGCACCATCCCTGTAGGTTACTGCCGCAGCCTCTACGTCAAGTACGCAAGGAAGTTCAAGGAGATGGGCTGGGATACCAGCCGCAAGCTTCGCCTGCTGTTCTCGCCCGAATTCCTGCGCGAGAGCAAGGCACTCTATGACAACCTCTACCCCAGCCGCATCATAGTAGGATACCCCAAGATGATAGAAGGCTACCAACAGGAGAACGACGCCATCAAGGCCATAGCCGGCAACCATTTGGAAGAGGCCGCGCACACATTCGCATCGCTCCTGCAGCAAGGCGCAATCAAGGAAGAGATCCCCACCCTGTTCATGGAGCTGAAGGAGGCCGAGGCCGTCAAGCTCTTTGCCAACACCTACCTGGCACTGCGCGTGAGCTACTTCAACGAGCTCGACACGTATGCCGAGATAAAAGGCCTTGACTCGGCCGCCATCATTCAGGGCGTAGGCCTCGACCCCCGCATCGGCACCCACTACAACAACCCCTCATTCGGCTACGGCGGCTACTGCCTGCCCAAGGACACCAAGCAGTTGCTTGCCAACTACCAGGAAGTACCACAGAACATGATGACTGCCATTGTGGAGAGCAACCGCACCCGCAAGGATTTCATAGCCGACCAGGTACTGAACAAGGCCGGTTGGTATGACTACAGCGAGAGTAATCAATACTATCATAGCAAAGATTCCGCCATGTCTGCATCACCCCTCTTCGGGAGGGGTGGAGGGGAGGCTCCAGCTCCTGTCATAGGCGTCTACCGCCTCACCATGAAGGCCGGCAGCGACAACTTCCGCCAGTCATCTATCCAGGGAGTGATGAAACGCATCAAGGCCAAGGGCGCCGAAGTCATCATCTACGAACCCTCGCTCGAAGACGGCAGCACCTTCTTCGGCAGCCGTGTAGTCAACGACCTTGCCAAGTTCAAGACACTATCGCAGGCCATCATAGCCAACCGTTACGACAACGTGCTCGACGACGTGCAGGACAAGGTCTACACCCGCGACATATTCCGCCGCGACTGACCACAGCCAAGAGCAACACCCCAAGCAAGCAGTATGGCAAAACGCACAATCAGTAAGAAAAATGCCATTTAATCTCCACTTTTAACGTTCTTACTGATAATAATTATTAACTTTGCAGAATACATACTCCCTTTTCCCGGGAAAGGACAAACGAATCAAACAACGAAGAACATGAAAACAGTAATGCTCGTATTCGGAACACGCCCCGAGGCCATCAAGATGGCCCCATTGGTAAAGGAGTTCCAGAAGCACCCTGAAAGTTTCAAGACGGTGGTTTGCGTTACAGGCCAACACCGCCAGATGCTTGACCAGGTACTGCAACTCTTTGAGATCACCCCCGACTACGACCTCAACATAATGAAGCAAGGACAGGACCTCTATGACGTCACAGCCCGCGTACTTGTCGGAATGCGTGACGTACTCAAGGAGACACAGCCCGACGTTGTACTCGTACATGGCGACACCACCACAAGCACAGCGGCAGCCCTTGCGGCATTCTACCAGCAGATACCCGTCGGCCATGTCGAAGCGGGCCTGCGCACACACAACATCTACAGCCCGTGGCCCGAGGAGATGAACCGCCAGATCACAAGCCGCATAGCAACCTACAACTTTGCCCCCACACCATTGAGCAAGGCAAACCTGTTGCGCGAGGCTGTAGCCGAGGAAAGCATCACCGTCACCGGCAACACTGTCATTGACGCACTATACAGCGTTGTAGACAAGATCAAGGAGAACACAGCCCTCAACAACGAGCTGCAGACACAACTTGCACAGGCCGGATACGACGTCAACCGTCTTGCCGACGGCAAGAAGCTTGTACTCATCACAGGCCACCGCCGCGAGAACTTCGGCGACGGCTTCATCAACATGTGTACAGCCATCAAGGACCTGACGCAGAAGTACCCCGACGTGGATTTCGTATACCCAATGCACCTCAACCCCAACGTGCGCAAGCCAATTGCCGAGGTCTTTGGCCCCACCCCCTCCCTCCCCAGCAGGGAGGGAGAGAAGAGCTGTTACCAGACAGCCGACCCCACGTTATACGGTTTACTGAAAGATTTTGCGAAAGAAAACAAAGATAATGCAACTGACGCCGAAGTTGCATTGTGGTCATTCCTGCGCGACGAGCAACTTGGCAGCAAGTTCCGTCGCCAGCATATCATAGACAAGTACATCGCCGATTTCGTATGCTTAGAAAAACAACTTGTTGTAGAAGTAGACGGAGCATACCACTCCGAGCTAAAGCAAATAGAATATGACAAAGACCGCACAACGAGATTAAACGAATTTGGCTTCAAGGTAATCCGTTTCACGAACGAAGAAGCAATAGCAAACACCGAAGAATGCATAAATAAGATTAAAAGCGTACTTATTTCTACCCCCTCTCCAATGGAGAGGGTTGGGGTGAGGCCATCCTCCCCTACGGGGGGAGGCCAGGTGGGGGCTAACATGTTCTTCATCGAACCCTTGGAGTACCTTTCATTTGTATACATGATGGAGAAGAGCACCATTGTGCTCACCGACAGCGGTGGCATCCAGGAAGAGGCTCCAGGCCTCGGCAAGCCGGTGCTTGTGATGCGTGACACCACCGAGCGCCCCGAGGCACTCGAGGCCGGCACCGTCAAGCTCGTAGGCACAAACTACGACAAGATCGTAGCTGAGGTATCGGCACTGCTCGACGACCAGATACACTATGACTCAATGAGCAAGGCCGTGAACCCGTACGGCGACGGACTCGCATGCGGTAGAATAGTAGAGGCATTGAGATAAGGCCCCAAAAGCCCCACCCCTCCCCCGTAGGGAGGGAGCTGTAAAAGGCCAGAAAGGGCCAACCTTCACAACTTCCTCCCCTACTGGGGGAGGTTAGGTGGGGGCTAGGGCCAGAACTAATATTAAAACAACCAACATAAACCAACATACATGAAAGCATGTTTCATGGGCTTGGGCTACATTGGCCTGCCCACAGCAATCATAGCAGCAAAGCACGGAATCGACGTTGTAGGCGTCGACATCAACCCCAAGGTTGTAGAAACAACCAACCAAGGCAAACTCCACATCATTGAGCCTGGCATGGAAGAGATGTTGCAGGAGGTCATCGCCAGCGGCAAGTTCAAGGCCTATACAACCCCACAGGAGAGCGACGCATACTTCATCGTCGTGCCCACCCCATTCAAGGGCGACCACGAGCCCGACGTATCATATGTCGAGGCAGCCACACGCGCTGTACTCCCACTCCTGAAGGAGGGCGACC
Organism: Bacteroidaceae bacterium; assembly: GCA_017558165.1. GTDB lineage: Bacteria > Bacteroidota > Bacteroidia > Bacteroidales > Bacteroidaceae > HGM04593. The sequence continues at coordinate 3,387 of JAFYWE010000106.1, read as the reverse complement.
TCTATGTCATTGAATCGACATCACCCATCGGAACAACCGAGATGATGGCCGACATTATCTTCACAGAGCGCCCCGAGCTCAAGGGCAAGATCCACATAGCATACTGCCCCGAGCGCGTGCTCCCCGGCAACGTCATCTACGAGCTCGTGCACAACGACCGCGTCATAGGCGGCCTCACCCCAGAATCGACCGACAAGGCCATCGAGTTCTACTCACAGTTCGTCAAGGGCGAGCTCCACAAGACCAACAGCCGCACCGCCGAGATGTGCAAGCTCACCGAGAACAGCAGCCGCGACGTTCAGATCGCATTCGCCAACGAGCTCTCACTCATCTGCGACAAGGCAGGCATCAACGTATGGGAACTCATCAACCTCGCAAACAAGCACCCACGCGTAAATATACTGCAGCCAGGCTGCGGCGTTGGTGGACACTGCATTGCCGTCGACCCCTACTTCATCACATCGAACTACCCCGAGGAGAGCAAGATCATAGCCACAGCCCGCAACATCAACAACTACAAGAGCCACTGGTGTGCCGAGAAAGTCAAGAGTACCATGCTCGAGTTCGAGCTCAAGAAAGGCTACAAACCAGTTGTTGCCATGATGGGCCTCGCGTTCAAACCCAACATCGACGACCTTCGCGAATCACCCGCCAAGAACATCGTAGGCATGGTACTGCAGATGTGCAACAACGCCGACATCCTCATCGTGGAACCCAATGTCACCGAAAACAAGCAGTTCAAGCTCACTCCATACCAGGAAGCCTTCGACAAAGCCGACATCGTAGTGATGCTCACTGCGCACGACCAGTTCAAGACCCTGCCTTGGGACGACAGCAAGATAATCCTCGACTTCTGCGGAATCTACAAGAAGTAAAGCCCCACCCTAACCCTCCCCCGTAGGGAGGGAGTAGCAAGAGGCCAGGTGGTGGCCAGTGAGAAGCCACAACAACCCCTGTACCGCCAAGGTACACATAAAAAAGCAGACAGCCTTAGGAGCGCCCAAACGCGCACCTGAGGCATTTTTCATTTCACTTCAGGAGCTGCGCCACTTCCACGGAGGGAAGCTGCCACAAAGTGGGTGAGGTGAGGCCAACCAATTCCTCCCCTACTGGGGGAGGCCAGGTGGGGGCTAGGGTACTGCAACCTGCGACCAATTGCTGTTGACGTTGTCGAAGCCTGCGGCTTTCACATTTAACCTCCAAACACTTGCAAAGGGGCATTCTATTTGGTATCTTTGGACACATACAACCCCAAAGCAGAAATATAATGAACACAACCCCACACGGTGCAGACAATGACGACCTGTACAATGCACTCTACGCATACGCACTGAAGCTCACCCGCTATAACAGCACCCAGGCAAAAGAACTGTTGCACGAGACACTCTCGCAAATCACCCACAACGCAACAGCCCACAACAGCATCGACAGTTTCATGACCTACGCCGGCTCAGTGATGAGACATGCCAATGAAACAACAATTCACTATGCCGACATACACGAATTACACCGCCTTTGCTACCACGGGCCAGGAACAAGCTACAGCCCACGAGAAATCATCCACGGCATGTCACTCCTTACCCCACACCAGGCAACCGTAGTCACTCTCATCCTCAAGGGATACAGCACCACAGAGATCGCCCGCGCCACAGCCCACAGCATCCAATGGGTAAAGACAAACACCATCAAAGCCATACAGCGCCTCAGGAACATCCATACCCATTGAAAGGACACTCCATCATCAACCCCGGCCAAACGATTCGGCAGGGATTTATAAAATTTCACAGTTTCCATATTTTTTCGTATAAAATTGTTTATTAACAATATAATTATTAACTTCGCAACAATTATTATACCGTCGTGAGGTTACACAAAAGCATTAAAGCCCAACTGCCAGCCTACACGGTCAACATTTAAGCGCAAAACCATAAACATGGAAAAATATTTCGACATAAGATATGAGTTCGATGTACCCACAGTGCACAATGTCATTGACGAGCATATCGCCAACGGCAAGACCGGATACATATGTGTTGCCGATGGCAACATACTCACCATGGTACACAACGACGTAGAATATCGCAAGGTCGTTGACGGCAGTATCTTCTCAATCAGCGACAGCAGTTGGGTACCAAAATTCGTGAAATGGATCTATGGTCGCGAGCGCGGCCACTACTGTGGCAGCGACATTTTCATCGATGTAGTACGCGCTCGCAAATACCGCATGATATTCCTTGGCACCAAACAGAACGTGCTCGACGCCCTGCAGCAGAACCTCGCAAAAGAGAATCCCGACGTAGCCGGCATGACATTCAAGGAACTTCCATTCTGCTCCGTCGACCAGTTCGACTACGTAAACATTGCCAAGATGATTGAGCAGGATGGCGCCGACATCATATGGGTTGCTCTGGGAGCCCCCAAGCAAGAACAGTTCATGCACCATCTGCAACCACACCTCAAGCACGGCGTGCAGATAGCCATTGGCGCAGCCTTCAACTTCTACAGCGGCCTGAGCGATGCACCACAGCGTTGCCCCGCATGGATGCGCAAACTGCACTTAGAATTTGTGCATCGCATATTCAAAGAACCAAAGAAACAGATTAAGCGTTGCTGGGGCATTGTGACCACCCTGCCGGCGATATTCAATAAAGAGAGAAAAGTAAAGAAACAAAACAAATAAAAACAAGAATAATTAATCATCTAAATTAGTTAAGCATGTCAATTTTTAAAGACAAAGTCCTGTTAATTACAGGTGGTACAGGAAGTTTCGGCAACGCCGTTCTTCGTCGCTTTCTTGACAGCGATATAAAAGAGATTCGTATATTTTCACGTGATGAAAAAAAACAGGATGATATGCGCCATGCTTTGCAGAATCCTAAAGTAAAATTTTACATAGGAAATGTACGCAACCGCGAGTCGGTTGACGTTGCAATGCGTGGAGTGGATTATGTATTTGCCGCTGCTGCATTGAAGCAAGTACCTTCATGCGAATTTTTCCCAATGGAGGCAACGATGACCAACGTAATTGGCACACATAACGTACTTCTTTCCGCCATAGAACATGGTGTAAAGAACGTTGTTGTACTTTCAACAGACAAAGCAGCCTATCCAATCAATGCTATGGGTATCTCCAAGGCTCTCATGGAGAAGGTAGCGACAGCAAAAGGTCGAGAACTTGGCCAAAATGCTAAAACAACCATTTGTTGTACTCGATACGGCAACGTAATGGCAAGCCGCGGTTCTGTTATCCCATTGTGGGTTGAGCAGATGGAACAGGGCAAGCCAATCACAATCACCGACCCCAACATGACACGTTTCATGATGACACTCGATGACGCTGTTGACTTGGTAATCTACGCCTTCACCCATGGAGAGAACGGCGACCTT
>JAFYWE010000105.1 GCA_017558165.1 Bacteroidaceae bacterium | reverse complement strand
TTTATTATTTTTTGTAGGGCGCGTAGCGGGCTACGTAACCGAGAAAAAGAAGAAAACAGACATTTTTGAATATAAAAAACAACGAAACAGCGACTTATAGTATAAGAAAAACTTTTTTTAGAAATTTAAACAGCTTCTAAGTACACATATACCAATATGGACGGAATGGCACCTTCGGGTGCCATTCTTATTGCCTGACATAAGTATTTTTCATAAACTTTTTACTATAAATTTATATTATATAACAAAAATCCATTATTTTTGCAAAGAATTGTGTACTATACACCCTTGGGTACAATTCCTGCTTGAAAGCATTAAGGACTATACCGGAATTTTCAAAAGAATAATAATTTAAAAGTATCTATATGAACCACAAAACCACAAGGCAGAGGCTAAGAGCCTTGGCATTTACAGCTATCGCACTTGTATCGGCTGGTTTCTTTACAGCCTGCGATGATGAGATTGATATGGAGAACCGCTTTACCTTCAAAGGCGAGCTGATTTCAACTTATCTCCAGAACAACCCTGAGAGATTCAGTAGCTTCACCTACATCCTTGACAAGGCAAAGATTGGTAAGAAGACATCAGGAAGCGTCCTGAAGACACTTTCCACCTATGGCTCATACACATGTTTCGCACCTACAAACAGCGCTGTCGAGACATTCTTGCAGGAACAGTACGACCTGTACCTCGAGGGTGAGAGAACCGGTATACACTCACCTTACCTTGAGGACCTTACCGACAGTATGGCTACAGAAATCGCCAGAAACCACATCATCGAGATGGGTTACCTCACAACAGACATCTACGAGGGTTCATTCCCTATGAGTACAATGAACCGCCGTTTCACCACAGTAGAGTTCATCACAGACGAGGCCGGTCGCGTATTCCCATTGCTCAACAACAGCGCGCTCATCATCGAGCAGGACCTTGAGAAGGAGAATGGTTACGTACAGGTAGTCAACGGTGTGCTCCACCCATCGAACAAGTTGTTGCCAGAGCTCATTGAGGCACAGCCTGCGTTCAGAATCTTCTCTGATGCGATCAGAGCTACCGGTATCGACTCTATTCTCAACATCTATGAGATTGACCTTGATTATGACAACACCCTCCTTGGACCAAAGTTCGGTACCGAGGGTGGTACATGTCCTTATCCAAGAGACAAGAAACAGCGCTATACTGTACTTATCGAGCCCGATGCACTCTTCAACAGCTACGGTATCGAAGACTACAAGGCACTTGGAGAATGGGCCGAGAAGTGGTACGGCACAGAGGCTAAGGGTGACTACAAGAATCCGAAGAATGCCCTGCACCAGTTCATCCTCTATCACATCATTGACCGTCAGTTGCTCTACTGTTCATCAACAGGCCCCGGCGGTTTCATCCAGGAGAACTATGAGAACAAGGGCTACTCTTCAATCGTGAACCTCAACCAGAAGTATGACAGCTACGAGTATTATGAGACCATGCTCCCATACACCATGGTAAAGGTTACAAAGCCATACACAAACAGCAAGCTCAAGCAGGAGATCATTATCAACTATGCACAGGATAAGGGTACAGCATGTATCGTTCCAGGTATGGAAGAGCACATGAACGTTATAGTTGAGAAGGTATCTGTAACAAAGGAGAAGTATGAGGATTTGGCTGATTTCGAGCAGAGCTCACTCAACGGTATCCTTCACACAATTGACCGTATCCTCATTTACAACGAGGAGGAGATTTCCGGCAACATCTTCAATGAGAGAATCCGCATGGACGCCTCTTCATTGTTCCCTGAGCTCACCAACAACGAGGTACGTTGGGATCTCCAGACAACAGAGTCAAAGCTGACATACATCCCTGAAGGATTCTGCAAATACCTTGTAATGAACAACACCGACACAAAGATGTACTACCTGCGTCCTCACCAGACATGGAGCAACTCATACGCCAACTATCAGGGCGACGAGTTCCTCGTTGAGGGTTCATACGACTTCAAGTACAGACTCCCACACGTTCCAGAGGGTACATACGAAATCCGCTTCGGTTATGCAAAGGGTTATTACCGTGGAGTATGCCAGTTCTACGTTGACGGCAAGATTGCCGGTATCCCTGTAGACCTTCGCTGGAACGACGATACAGATGTCATTGTCGGTTGGTTTGACGAATCCAATATGAGCGAGGAAGAGATCAACGAGAATGACAAGGCTATGCACAACCGCGGATACATGAAGGGTCCTGCAAGCATTGTGATGAGTGACGAGAAGAACATGAGAGAGAGTGTACAGCCACTCCGTAAGGTTATCGGTACATTCCGTCTTGACAGAGGCGATCACTGGTTGCGCTTCAAGGATGTCAGCGACAAGGGATCTACAAAGCAGTTTGAGCAGGATTACATTGAGCTTGTACCGACAAGCGTGATCTCAAACCCAAGCAAGCCAGAGGATATCTATTAATGACAATCATATCCCAACATCAAGGCCACCTTTTGAAAGGTGGCCTTGTTTTTTTTACCTGTCCGAGATTCCTACTTTGTATCAACATGTCATAACGTCGCATAAAGAGTCATTTTGACACACAAAACAGAATGGCGCGTAATTTGTTTAGAGTACATTGAAAGGAGATTAAGAAAATGAACTTCAACAAACTTACTATCAAGGCCCAAGAGGCCATTCAGGAAGCTGTCAACCAGGCAAAGGCCTATGGACAGCAGGTAATTGAGCCCGTCCACATCATGGGAGGAGTCCTAAAGAGCGATGAGCAGATAATCTCTTTCCTTTTGCAGAAGACAGGCGCAAACAAGAAAAAGGTTGAAACGGAAACAGAAGCGGCAATACGCACGCTGCCCAAGGTCAGCGGTGGAGAGCCCTATATGAGCCGTGAGAGCAACCAGGTATTGACTAAAGCCGAGGAGATTGCTGGCAGGAACGGCGATGAGTTCGTGAGCATCGAGCCGTTGCTGGTAGCTATATTGGAAGTAAAAAGCAGCGCCTCGGACATATTGAAATCAAACGGCGTGACCAAAGCTGAACTGGAGAAGGCGATTGCAGAACTACGTAACGGCCAGAAGGTGACATCACAGAGTGCCGAAGAGAGCTACCAGGCACTCAGCAAATACGCCGTAAACCTTAACGACGCCGCCAAGAGCGGAAAACTGGACCCGGTAATAGGACGTGACGACGAGATACGCCGTATATTGCAGATACTTAGCCGCCGCACAAAGAACAACCCGATACTCATAGGCGAACCGGGAACAGGTAAGACAGCCATCGTAGAGGGACTTGCCCACCGTATCATACGTGGTGATGTCCCCGACAACCTGCGCGACAAGCAGATATATTCGCTTGACATGGGAGCACTTGTGGCCGGTGCCAAATACAAGGGCGAATTCGAAGAGCGCCTTAAAGCCGTCATAAACGAGGTTATAAAGGCAGAAGGACGCATCATACTCTTCATAGACGAGATACACACACTTGTGGGTGCAGGAAAGGGAGAAGGCGCTATGGATGCAGCAAACATCCTTAAACCAGCCCTTGCACGAGGCGAACTGCGTTCGATTGGCGCGACCACGCTCGATGAGTACCAGAAATACTTCGAGAAGGACAAGGCACTTGAGCGACGCTTTCAGAGCGTACTGGTAACCGAACCAGACAAGATGAGCACCATATCCATACTGCGAGGACTCAAGGAGCGCTATGAGAACCATCACAAGGTGCGCATACAGGACGATGCACTCATTGCGGCAGTGACACTGAGTGACCGATACATCACTGAGCGTTTCCTGCCTGACAAAGCCATTGACCTCATTGACGAGGCTGCGGCCAAACTGCGCATGGAGCGCGACTCATTACCAGAGGAGCTGGATGAGATATCACGCCATATCAAACAGCTCGAGATTGAGCGTGAGGCCATAAGACGCGAAAAGGACGAGGTAAAGCTCAGCCAGTTGGCAAAAGAAATTTCGGCACTCAAGGAACAGGAGAAGAGCATGCGTGCCAAATGGCAACAGGAGAAGGATTTCGCTGACAACATCCAGAATGCCAAACAGGAGATTGAGGCGCTGAAGTTCGAGGCCGAAAAGGCGGAACGCGAGGGTGATTACGGTCGCGTGGCCGAGATAAGATATGGCAGGATCAAGGAACTTGAGGAACAGATAAAGAGAGCTCAGAACGACCTGCACTCTACACAGGGCAGCAACGCCATGATAAAGGAGGAGGTGACAGCAGAGGATATAGCAGACGTCGTATCACGCTGGACAGGTATTCCAGTGAGCAAGATGCTACAGAGCGAACGCGAGAAGTTATTGAATCTTGAAGACGAGCTGCACAAGAGGGTAATTGGCCAGGACGAGGCAATAACGGCAGTTAGCGATGCTGTACGCCGTAGCCGCGCCGGTCTCCAGGACCCCAAGCGTCCTATAGGCTCATTCATATTCTTGGGCACAACAGGCGTAGGAAAGACAGAACTCGCAAAAGCGCTCGCTGCCTACCTATTCAATGACGAGACTATGATGACACGAATAGACATGAGCGAGTACCAGGAGAAATTCTCGGTATCACGCCTGATTGGAGCACCTCCGGGATATGTGGGATATGATGAGGGAGGCCAACTCACAGAGGCCGTACGCCGTAAGCCCTACTCTGTCGTGCTGTTCGACGAGATTGAGAAGGCACACCCCGATGTATTCAACATTCTGCTGCAGGTGCTTGACGACGGACGCCTTACCGACAACAAGGGACGCGTAGTCAACTTCAAGAACACGATTATCATCATGACAAGCAATCTTGGCAGCGGCTACATTCAGGAGCAGTTCGACAAGATTGACAAAGGCAACAGGGAGTACATCATTGAGGAAACCAAGGAGCACGTCATGGAGATGCTAAAGAGAACCATACGCCCCGAGTTCCTGAACCGCATAGACGAGACGATAATGTTCACCCCACTTGACGAACATGAGATAGAGAAGATCGTATGCCTGCAGATTGACGGTGTAAAAACATTGCTTAAGGAGAACGAGATAAGGCTTGAGGTAAGCGAGGCCGGCATCAAATTCATATCAAAGGCCGGATTCGACCCCGATTTCGGCGCACGCCCCATCAAGAGAGCCATACAACGCTACCTGCTCAACGACCTGTCAAAGCAGCTGCTTGCAGGGGCTGTTAACAAGGAAAAGGCCATAAGGGTGGACAGCGACAGCGAAAGGCTGATATTCACCAACTGAAACAAAAAGAGGCCGGGTCAAAAGTAATTTTGATCCGGCTTTGTATTTCTCTCTTTTATGTCTTTTTTTAGCTGTTTTCTGTAGAAAATCTCGATTTGGCTTCAAAAAGGCCTCATGCGACCATATAAACGTTCGTATTCTCTTCTACAATACCGTTTTCAAGCATTTTCTTGCTCATATCAGCCTGTTTACAGGCAATATACTTCCTTATATTGTGTGCTATGGCAACAAGACCCCATTCGACAGAGACCTTATCTGTCGATTTCAGTCTGAAGCGCTTGAAGCCGTGGTTGAACTTTATGTTCCCGAAGACCGCTTCCGGCTCTATCGGTCTTTTGCTGCGATGCATAAGTCCCTTTTCGCTTGTCAGCAGTTCCCTGGCTTTTGCCCTGAGATGGTTGTTGCGGTGATTTACCTCTATTGTCCTTCTGTCATTTTTGCCTTTATAACACATTCCTCTCAAAGGGCAACGCGAACAGTTCCTTGCCATGTATACGCTTTTTGTGGAAGTATATCCAAGGTCCGATGTCTCCTTTGTGTTATAGGCAAATTCAAGGTGCTGCCCCATCGGGCACACATAGAAGTCTTTCTCTGCATTGTAGAACATATTCTCCACAAGGAACGGATTGTTTCTTCTTGCCCGTTTCATCTCGGCATGGAACATGTTGTATTTTACATACGGCGTAATTTCTTCACCGAACATATATTCGTAGTTCTGCTCGCTACCGTATCCGGAGTCTGCAACGATATCCTTGCTCTGTCTGCCGTAGCGTCGTACAAAGGAGTCAAGGTATGGGATAAGGGTGCCTTGGTCATTGGGTTGCCAAAAGATGCCGTAGTTGGTGACGAACTGGTTCTCGGTGGATATCTGTACATTGTACCCAGGCTTGGTCTGACCATTGTTCATAGCATCCTCCTTCATCCTCATGAAGGTTGCATCAGGGTCGGTCTTGCTGTAGCTGTTGCGCTTGCCAAGGGTTTCAAGATGATGGTCATATTCATTAATCTTCTCAACACTTTCAGATACGGCTTTCTCAACTTCCTTACGTCGCTTGCCTTTACTTATCCCCATGCTGTCCATCTTTGAGAGTATGCTCTTTGCCCTGCGCTCGAACTCATCCTGCGGGAGTTCATCCGGTACCTCCGAGGCTTCTTCTATGGCAAGTTCCTCTTCAGCAGCAGATAGGACACCCCTTACTTTCTCTATCAGCTTGGCCTTGTTCTTCTCGACGCTTCCTTTCCACACAAAGGTATACTTGTTGGCAACAGACTCTATCTTGGTGCCATCGATATATTGTACGTTCAAGGAAACAAATCCCTCGTTACTCAAAAGCTCTACAACTTTTGTAAAGATGTTGTCAAGCCTGTCACCGGACAGCCTTTCGCTGCGGAACCTGTTGATGGTGCGGAAATCAGGCCTATTCATGCCGCAGAGCCACATGAAGTGGATGTTCTCACGCAAGAGTCTTTCCATCTGACGTCCTGAATACTCGTTGCACAGGTAGGCATATACCACGACTTTAAGCAACATGCGTGGATGATAGCTGCTGGTGCCACCGGCCTTGTAAGTCGATTCGATCTCGCTGATGTCGAACTTATCCAGAATGTCGTTTACAATACGTACTGGGTGATTGGCGGGAATAAGTTCGCCCAATGATGGAGGAAGAAGGAGCGAATCGTTTTGATTGTAGAGTTTATGTATTATCTTTGCCATAGAGTTTTTGGAGGACTTATTGTTTTTGGATGTAGTAGTTTAAAGATAGTAAAAATCCTTCAAATAAACAATAGCTATTCTCTTATTTCTCAAGAGAATAGCTATCTTTTTTTTACACCCGGCTCTACTTCGGAGAACAAATGCTTAAAAAGCAAAGAGGGCAACCCATTTACTTTTGGGTCACCCTCTTTTTGTTTCAGTTGTATATGGAATTACTTGGTCACCTTCACGCCTAAACGCATGCCATTGAAACTCTCAAGCATGACACTCAAGCTCTTGACAAGTTCAAGAGTAGAAGATACAGAAGACGAAGAGACCTGCGAACTGTCATACTGTGCTACTGCGGCACTCAAGCCCTTGATGACAGCAAGCACCCTGTCGGCATCGAATGTGATGTCCATACTACCCGCCACATACTCGACTGTGGAGTTGAGTGTCAACTGCCCCATGAGAAACGAGAAGACGATGCTCTTTGCATCCTCGCCAATGACGTATGTACCGGCAAAACCTCTCTCACCTACCGAAACGGAACAGGTTCCGTCCTCCACGAAAGTAAAAGTCGTAGTACCCTCCTCGACGCCAAGCTTAAGCAACAGTTCGTTAATTTTCTCCTCGGCCTTTACCGTAACCAGCTTGGAACCGAGCTCGGCCAAAGCCTCGTCACTCTTGAGTTCACATGATGTCCCCTGGTATTTCCAGGTACCGCACAATGCATCCGCCGTAAGTTTCTGACCACCGGTCACTGCACCTATGATATCCGTCAGGACACTGGAAACAGAGTTCCCCGATTCGTTCTTGGTATCACTTGTAGCACTTGCTTCACTGGTCTTGCCAGTCAACTTACCGAAAAGCGACTTGAGCCCCTGTGCATTACCATCAAAAGAAAATGCCATGGCCATGACCAACAGCAGAACTAACTTTTTCATAATCCGGTATGTCTTATATTATTCAGCTGTATCCTCTGCTGCTTCCTCCCTTGCAAAATCAACGACACCGTTCTCCACAAGGATGTTATACCATGCATATATCTTCTTGATATGTGTAAGATATACTCTCTCACGGTCATAATCAGGCATTACAGACTCGAAATACTCGACAAGCTCCTCAGGAGTAGCCGCCTTGAGATCGAAAGAAAGTACACCACCCTCCTTCTCAAGGATCTTCGCGAAAACCTCACGCAAAGGAATCTCCTCGGTGTCGGTATATATCGCGATATCATCAAGCATCACGACCTTGTCACTGTTATGTACCGGCAAACGCTTCTTGCTGGCATCAACAGCCTCTACTATAAACATGTTACGTCCCTGTGACAACAGGCGATACAAACCGGGCTTTCCCGAGATAGTCAAAACTCTTTCAAACATATATCTTGTATTTTACTTTAATTAATAGATTTATCTTAATAAACCCTTATCGGAGTGCGAAGATATGAAATCAAACTTTCACTACAAAATTTAGAGGATAAGAAGCTGTTTAAATTTTAAAAAAAAGTTTTTCTTATACTATAAGTCGCTGTTTCGTTGTTTTTTATATTCAAAAATGTCTGTTTTCTTCTTTTTCTAGGTTACGTAGCCCGCTACGCGCCCTACAAAAAATAATAAAACACCCTATTTTTGCTCTATAAAAAACTTAACGATATAAATTTAAACAGCTTCTAAAAATCAGCGGATTCCAGCGCGCAATTCATCCAACAACGATTCTAC
>JAFYWE010000104.1 GCA_017558165.1 Bacteroidaceae bacterium | reverse complement strand
CTTGAGGGCATGAAGAACTTTACCCTTAAAGGCAAGGCCACAGGTGACGGTTCTGCTCTTGTTGACCTTATGATGAACGGCCGTATGCTGCCGGTTGCAATGATAGAGTGTCAGGATTGTAAACTTGAGAATGTGGGTGTGGATACCCGCGTGCCACAGATTACACAGGTCGAGGTTCTTGAGAACGATGTCGAGAACGGTCTTATCACATACCGCATAGCGCCTTACGTGAACTACAGGGTCGATAACGGACGTCTTGTCGTTTCGGGCAGCAACTGGGCATTCGTGCCAAGTTGGGGTATCGCGTTCGAGGGCGATACAAAGCGCATCATCTACACGACAAGCGATATCGGTGTAGGTACATCGGGCGTCGAGGAACTTGAGCCTTACGTTATCCGTGCTCCATGGCGCGATGCACGCCTTGTCCCAGGTAGCGTAATTGCAATGCGCTCTTATCAGCGTCCTACCCCGGGAATCTTCGTGTCACTTTGCAACAATACCACATTGCAGAACTCATGTGTGTATTATGCCGAGGGTATGGGCTTGCTCGCGCAGATGAGCGAGAATCTCACGCTCGACGGTTTCCGCGTGGCGCTCCGTGGCGATGGCCGTTACTTCACTACACAGGCCGATGCCACACACTTCTCGGGCTGTAAGGGCAAGATTGTCTCTGTCAACGGTCTCTATGAGGGTATGATGGACGACGCAATCAACGTACATGGTACATACCTGCGCGTGGTACAGCGTCTTGATGACAATACATTGGTTGGACGTTACATGCATGGCCAGGCCTACGGCTTCTACTGGGGCGGTGCAGGTGACAGCGTGCAGTTCGTGCGTTCCGACGTAATGGAAATAACCGAGGGTAACCGCGTTGTGGAGATTGCACCTTATGACAAGGAGCAGCTCGCCGGTTGCAAGGAGTTCAAGATAAAGTTCGAGAAGGAGTTGCCGGCTGACATTGCCAACGGAAAATACGGTATCGAGAACCTTGAGTGGACACCTGAGGTCTATTTTGCGAACAATCTCATCCGCAACAACCGTGCGCGTGGTGCCTTGTTCAGCACACCAAAGAAGACACTCGTAGAGAAGAACACATTCGACCACACATCGGGTACTGCAATCCTGCTCTGCGGTGACTGCAACGGATGGTTCGAGACCGGTGCATGCCGCGATGTTGTTATCCGCGGCAACCATTTCGTCAATGCCCTCACAAGCATGTTCCAGTTTACAAACGGTATAATCTCAATCTATCCCGAGATTCCCGACCTGTGGTCACAGACAAAGTATTTCCATGGCGGTGACGGCAAGGGTGTAGTGATAGAGAACAACACATTCGAGACATTCGATGCGCCAATCGTGTATGCCAAGTCGCTTGACGGTCTTGTGTTCCGTGGCAACAAGGTGGTACAGAACGAGGACTTCAAGCCTTTCCACTGGAACAAGCACCGTTTTCTTCTGGAGCGCGTTGTAAACGTTACAATCGAAGGTAACGACTTCTCTAATGGCTTCAATGAGGAGACTGACGTAAAATACAATAATTGATGACTTTGTTGCATCATTTCAAGTCTGATATATCGGTTGTTGAAACGCCCGGGCGTTTCAACAACCCTTTTTACTATTCGCCCCATGCGCTCTGCGTGCTGGCGGCCGATGAAGTGCGCGCCATGCTCTCACGTGATGAGGCCCTGCTTGCCGATGCCTTGCGCGGCAAGATGTTCGGCGTGCTTGTAGTGCGTACGCATGATGGCGGTATCGCATACCTTGCGGCATTCTCGGGTCTGCTTGCCGGTAGCAACAACGTAGACGGTTTCGTTCCGCCGGTCTTCGATTTCCTCTCGCCCACAGGGTACTTCAAACAAGAGGAGGGGCGTATATCACTCCTTAATGCGAGGATAAAGGAGATGGAGTGTGACGGCGAGTATCCTGCGGCTCTTGCCGAGCAGGATGCCTTGAAACGTGCCATGGAACAGGAACTTACTGCAATGCGCGAGGCTATGGCTGCGTGCAAGCAGCGCCGTAACGAACTGCGTGCTACGGGTACCTTGACAGCCGATGAAGAGGCATCGCTCATACGCGAGAGCCAGTTCCAGAAGGCCGAACTCAAGCGTGCGACAGTGCGCTGGCAACAGCTGGTAGCCCAGTGCGGGGAGCGTATCGCTCCGTTAAGGGCGCAGATAGCCGCGATGAAGGACGAGCGCAAGAGCCGTTCCGCGGTCTTGCAGCAGTGGCTCTTCGAGCAGTTCGTCATGCTTAATGCCCGTGGCGAGGGGCGCACGTTGCTCGACATCTTCAAGGAGCAGCGTGGCTGTATACCGCCTGCCGGGGCAGGGGAGTGCGCGGCTCCCAAACTCATGCAGTATGCCTATGCCAACTCCCTGCAGCCATTGGCTTTGGCCGAGTTCTGGGTGGGCGAGTCACCCGCGGGCGAGGTGCGCCACGACGGCTGTTTCTATGGTGCCTGCAAGAGCAAGTGCGAGCCAATCCTCTCCCATATGCTCAAGGGGCTCGATGTCGAGGAGAATGCTCTGGAGCAGGGTGGTGACATCGATGCCTTGGAGATTGTGTATGAGGATGAATGGATTGTTGCTGTGAACAAGCCCCACGGTGTGCTTTCGGTTCCAGGTATTGTCGGCGGTACGTCGGTGCAGCAGTGGTTGCGCGAGGAGTATCTGCATACCAATGAGCTGTTTGTAGTGCACCGTCTTGACATGTCCACGTCGGGTCTGCTCGTCGCCGCAAAGTCAATGGAGGTGTATAAGGCGCTGCAGGCATCTTTCGCATCACGTAACGTAAAAAAGGAGTATCTTGCCTTGCTCGATGGCGTTCCGGCGGTGGTATCGGGTACAATCAACCTTCCGCTTGCGGCCGATTATGAGAACCGCCCAAGGCAAAGGGTGGACTTTGCCGGTGGCAAGGAGGCTGTAACCCATTACAACGTGCTGAAGGTAGTTGAACACGATGGCCGGCTGTGTGCGCTAGTGCGGTTTGAGCCTGTCACCGGGCGCACTCATCAGTTGCGTGTGCATGCCGCTTACAAGGACGGACTCAATCTCCCCATCGTGGGCGATACTCTCTATGGCCGTTGGACCTCAAGGCTCATGCTGCACGCCGCAACGTTGCGCTTCATTCATCCCGTAAGTGGTGAAGAGATGGTGCTGGAGTGTAAATGCGGCTTTGTGTAGCGTAAAATTATTGTCTTGATACACAACGCATTACCCCCCCCATTTTTAAGCGGTTCAAAAAGGCTCTTTTTTGTTGTAATATTACTGTATTTTTTATTTAATTTGTACAATCAAAGCGCGCGCGTGGCTTTGGTCCGCTTGCGTGTGCCCTGTCATTTGCAGAATGTCATACATTAAATAAACAGTATTATGAAACTAAAATCAATGATTCTTTCGGCACTCTCCGCGCTGTTCATCTGCGCAGGAGCGAATGCCCAGTCCGACTACTATGTAGTGCACGGCGCTGACGAGAACGTCGCTCATGCCACACACTACCCGATAGCTGTCGGTATCACAGGTACGCACAGTGAGCAGCAGGTGCTCAACAACATCGCATCGGCACCACGTTGCGCGGCCTATTTCGACAAGACAACCACTGTCTTCGAGGTAAAGAGCGGTGAGACAGTGACCCCGCTCATCACCATCAACGGTGCATGGATGCACGGTTATGTATACGTTGACTGGAACGACAACAAGCAGTTCGACGTGAATATCCAGGGCGACGGCCCTTACACCAAGGGCGAGGGCAACGAGCTCATGTGCTGGTCGCTCTATGGCAAGAACACCAACGGTGATACAGGCTGGAACAGTGCCGGTATCTACCAGAGCAGCGGCGACGTGCTTGCTCCCGGTTCGTTCATCGTGCCTGAGGGCATTGAGGACGGTTCGGTATTCCGCATGCGCTATGCTGTGCAGTGGAACAGCATCGACCCAACTGGCTCTTATGCAAACTTCATCAGCGACGGCGGCTCAATCATTGACGTAATGCTCAAGGTGAGCGGTGAGGCTGGTGACGTAGAGGTAAGCTACCCGATTGATGAGTATACCGAGCCACGCGTGGGTACGACTCCCGATGCGGCTTCATGGAACGCCCTCCCTGCCGGCCTCAACGCTACATGGGGCTCACGCGACGTGCACTACAAGCTTCACGAGGTTCCACAGGTGGCACAGAAGGATGAGGCTACAATCAATGCGTGGAAGGGCGAGCGTGCAAACATACAGGCCGTGCTCTTCAGCAAGAGCGACCAGGGCACACTCTCTGTACGCATGACCGAGTGGAAGAAGAACGGTGCGGCTACCGGTATCAACGGCGGTGACGCGCGTTTCGTGAACTATGTCATCACCGACGACTATGTAGCTTGCGGAAACCACCCCATGACATTGCCACAGTGGCTTGTTGCCGACGTGATTGACCAGGACAAGCCACATGTGGTTCCTGCAATGGAGACACGCCCCGTATGGTGTACAATCGAGGTTCCACGCGACATTGAGGCCGGTGAGTATACTACAGCACTCGAGGTTGTCAATGAGGCGGGCAACGTGGTGAAGAGCCTTGCGCTCAACATCGTCGTTGACGCACACTCTCTCCCAACAGTTGCCGAGCAGAAATTCCACCTCGACTTCTGGCAGCAGCCTTATGCTGTTAGCCGTTACTATCAGGTAGAGCGCTGGAGCGATGAGCACCTAGAGGCTCTCCGTCCATATCTCGCGGCTCTTGGCCGTGCAGGACAGCGCACCGTTTCGGCTATCCTCTTCTACGAGCCATGGGGCGAGCAGACACACGACCTCTTCGACCCTATGGTCGAGACCGTGAAGAAGGCCGACGGTACATGGGCCTATGACTACACCGTGTTCGACAAGTATGTAGAGCTCTGCGCCGAGTATGGTATCGACAAGCAGATCAACTGCTTCAGTATGGTTCCATGGGATATGAGCTTCCGTTACTACGATGAGGCTACATCAAGCTACAAGTTCATTACTACAACAACAGGAACAACTGCATACCGTCAGTTGTGGAACAACTTCCTCACTGCATTCAAGGCTCACCTACAGGAGAAGGGTTGGTTCGAGAAGACAAACATTGCAATGGATGAGCGTGCCGAGAGCGATATGCTCAACGCATACAACATCGCGAATGCTCTCGGTTTCAAGATGGCTTTGGCCGGTAACTACCACTCTAACCTTTGCGACAAGCTCCAGGACAAGTGCGTACAGCTTGGTCAGGAGCACCTGTTCACCGCAGCACAGCTCTCAAGCCGCAAGGCAAAGGGAATGATAACCACATTCTACACAAGCTGCGCTAACAGCGAGCCTAACATCTACAGCAACTCATATCCGGCCGAGGCCGCATATCTCCCTATCTATGCAGCGGCAATGAACCTCGACGGCTATCTCCATTGGGCGTGGATGAACTGGGACGAGCATCCGCTCACCGACAGCCGTTTCCGCAAGTTCGGTTCAGGCGACACATATTGCTACTACCCGGGTAACCGTTCAAGCGTACGCTTCGAGCGCCTTATCGAGGGTATCCACCAGTACGAGAAGATCCACATCCTGCGCGAGGAGTATGCTGGCAACGCCGAGAAACTCGCCGCTCTCAATGCTCTTGTCGGCCGCTTCACCGCATCAATCGCAGGCAGCGAGTGTGCAGCAGCGGTAAATGACCTTGAGGATTTCCTCAACGGCAAGGAGGTTGAGATTCCACAGGCCAAGGATGTTATGACAGGCTACTATCACCTGGTGAGCAAGGCCACAGCACGTACCGAGCACCTCTACAACGATGCATTGCTCAACGGCAACAGCATGCGTTTCACACTGCAGTCAAACGAGATGGTCAATACCAACAACGGTATATGGCACATCACCGTAAAGGACAACAAGAAACTCGGTATCAAGAACGGTGACGGTAACAACATCGTTGCCGGTGCAAACTGGGGCGGCTCGGTAGCCGGTTCATATTCCGAGCTTACCATCGGCACGACAAATGACGTGGGCGAGTACCGTTACTACTATTTCACCGAGGCTCTCAACTGTACCAACGGTAGTGCCAACTTCAAGGTGGGCGGTGTTGACTTCATCACTACATGGAGCGATGGCGGTCCAAGTGCCGATGACAACCAGTGGCGCTTCGAGCAGGTAGACATGGAGGGTATGACAGTGTACGATGTAGTCATTGAGAACAACTCCGATGTATATGTCACATACAAGAACGGTGTAACAAGCGAGAAAGCCTTCAATGGCGGTTTCTTCATCACATCGGGCACCATCACAAGCGACAAGCTATCGGTGTCAATGGTCGGCAATACACTTGAGGGCGCCGATGTGACAGTCGAGGGTACCACAATCAAGGTAAACAACATCAAGGCGGGTGCAGTTCCTGTGAAGCAGGATCTCTACAATACAAGTAAGGGTGACGGTGTGATTCCACCATACCGTATTCCAGGTATCACAACTGCAAGCAACGGCCGTCTCATCACAGCTGCAGCGCGCCTTGTGTGCGGTACCGACCCTGGTTACGGCCAGGTAGACGTCGTGTGCCGTACAAGCGATGACCACGGCGAGACATGGAGCGACATGATTGACGTGGCAGTGGGTACAGGCCGCACATCTGCTACAAAGAACTATTTCGATACCGCGTTCGGTGACCCTGCAATCGTTGCCGACCGCACAAGCAACGAGGTGCTCATCATTGCCGTTGCCGGCTGTACCGTGTATGGCAACGGCAACACCACACGCCAGAACCCTAACATGATTGCCACAATCCACAGCAAGGACAACGGCGAGACATGGGAGGCTCCTGTTGACGTTACCGAGGATATTTACAGCCTCTTCGACAAGGGCAATCCAATCCAGGCAGCCTTTGTCGGTGGCGGTAAGGTGTTCCAGAGCCGTATCGTCAAGAAGGACAAGTACTACCGTCTGTATGCTGCCATGTGTGCGCGTCCTAACGGTAACCGCGTAATCTATTCCGATGACTTCGGCCGTACATGGCAGGCTCTTGGCGGTGCATCTGCATTGCCTGTTCCAGCAGGTGACGAGCCAAAGTGTGAGGAGATGCCCGACGGTCGCGTGATCGTTTCAAGCCGTGTAGGCGGTGGCCGTATCTACAATATCTACACCTACAGCAACACCCTTGAGGGTGAGGGCGAGTGGAGCACATCGGTAAAGAGTACCTTTGCTGGTTCTGGTCTTACCCCTGGCGGTAACTCTACAAACGGCGAGATCCTTATCGTTCCTGTTAAGCGCAACAGCGACAACAAGGAGATGTACCTTGCGCTGCAGTCACTGCCTACAGGTAGCGGCCGTACAAATGTGGGTATCTACTACAAGGAGCTTACCGATTTCACCGACATCACCAGCGTGGCGAACTTCTCTATTGACTGGAACGGTTTCTACCAGGTGAGCAACACAGCATCGGCATACAG
>JAFYWE010000103.1 GCA_017558165.1 Bacteroidaceae bacterium | reverse complement strand
TAAGCGTCCCTGTTGTTGCGATTATCAAGATGATAGCTTCTCTCTGGTTATCACATTTATAAATAATCTGGGCAATTTCCCAGGACAATTTTACAAGTTCGTCTTGTGTCATTGTTTACCTCCTTTCTGCATTGTCATTCTTTTGAAAATTTTGCGATTATCTGATGTGTGTGTGTTAGCTTAAGCCTTGTCTTAATGTTGGCAATGTGACGTTTTACGGTGTATGGAGAAATATGCAGTTCCTCGCCAATCTCATCAGCCGAGAGTCCTTTACCGAGAAGATTCGCCACTTGCTGTTCCCGTTCGCTGAGTTTGGTTTCCAGTCGAGCGTGACAGATTAACCTGTCAAATTTACACTCTCCGCGCAACGGACACCTGACATCTTCCATACGGAACTGACCGGAACCGCTCACATCCATTGACAAAGCATCGTATTCTCCAAAGTTGCACCGAATAAACCTGTGCACTATCTTATAATGATAGTAGCTCTGGTTTAGCGAACTTTTGGAGTAGAGTTCCGAGAGTGCCGCAAAGGCTGCAGGGTAGAGTTCTTTGATGGCCACCATCATTTCTGCGATGAGTTCTTTGCGGCTCTCGTCGAGGATAAACATCGGCCCCTCAAGAGGTTTACAACAAACATCGCCATCTGGCGTTGTGTAAAATTCAATATTTGCAATCATATTATGCACATATCAAATTATCAGCAACAAGCTTCTCTTCACTCTTCTTGAATGTGCCGGTACGCAACTTCTTGTAGAATGTCGGGATGCTCATATCACACAGCTTGCACACGTTGTAGATGAAATCCGTCCTCTCCTCGGTTGTCAGTCCGTCGTAGTAGTTCTTAATAACCATTTCTTCCATAATTAAGCGGATTTGTTTGTTAGACAATAAAAAATATCATATTTTTGATGATACAAAAGTATGATAAAAAATATTATCCCCGTCATTTTTGACGGATTTAATTTGTTAATTATTCTTAATTTGACGGAATATGTATAATGGCGAAATCATTAAAGCACTGCTGAAGGAGCGTAACTTGCGTGCTAAAGACCTTTTAGAAGCACTCGGGCTTGACGGCGATGGAGGCTTGCGCCCGTTGGTAGATAGAGATGTAAAAGCAAGTCGCCTTGAACAAGTGGCGGATTTTTTCGGAGTATCTATGGACACCTTCTTTATAAGGAACAAACCTCCACACATAAGCGTTGTGGGAAACAGCAACAATGTTGCTTGCCTGACAGTAGGCGCACTGGAAGAGAAAACAGCGAATTTACAGGCATTGATAGAGGAAAAAGACAAGAGGATTGCACTCCTCGAGTCTGTAAACGCAATGCTAATAAAACAGTTAGAAGAGAAAAAATAACACTTATCGCGGACAAGATACGGACATAGCGTGACGAAAAGTGCAATGGTCGCTTTTTATACAGCATTGAATTACAGGGAGTTGCCTTTCAAAATGAAAAGAGAAAAATTACAAGAAAATCCCTCCCTCTCCGCAAGAAATAAGGAACAACGAAAGTTGTTCCTTATTTTGTTTTACAGGGATACGGGAAACTCGTTTACCAGTATACAAGTAAAACAAAATAAGGATAACCGCCGAAGGTGGTTACTGATTTCTTGCCAAGGAGCCCCAACCAGGGATGGGCGAGCGAAGCGAAGCCAATTCCTCCCGAAAAGAAAGACCGACGAAGTATAAAACAGAATCAGTCACAAACACTGCCAGGTGTTTGCTGATTTCTTGCCAAGGAGCCCCAACCAGGGATGGGCGAGCAAAGCGAAGCCAATTCCTCCTTTGAGACAAACACTATCCGTAGACAGCAAGACACACAACAAATCCAGTTTTCCGCTTTCACATTTCACTTTCACCTCAAACAGAGATGGCGAGCAAAGCGAAGCCAATTCCTCCTTGCATCAGTTTTTCCTCAAGATATAAATCAGCCTATTCCACTCTCAAAAAAATGTCATCACAAAGCGTGGACAACACTTTTTATTTACTAACTTTGCGGGCACTACATTTACAGAACATAATTATAAACAGAAACAACAGACATATATGGTACAGAGCTGGTTTGAATGCAAAGTCACATATGAGCGCCCAGGAGAGAAGGGACTCAACACAAAGGTAAACGAGGTATATCTGGTACAGGGCTTCACTTTCACCGAGATTGAGAAGCGCCTTACACAGGAACTGCAGCCACAGGTTACTGGCGAGTTCAACATCAACAAGATGGAGCGTACAAAGTACAATGAGCTTGTTGACAGCATGAGCGAGACTGCCGACAAGTGGTACAAGTGCAAGATCACGATGGTAACCATTGACGAGGTATCGGCAAAGGAGAAGAAGTCATCGGTAGTAATCCTTGTTAAGGCTGAGGACGTGACAAGCGCCGTGAAGAACCTCAACAAGCACATGGAGGACTCAATCATGGACTACACCCTCGCATCGGTAAACGAGAGCCCTATCGTGGACATATTCCGTTATGAGGCATAACAGCTACATAGGAGAAAGAATAGAGGCGATACGTGCTACCCTCCCGACGGGGGTAACACTTATCGCCGTATCCAAATATCACCCGGCCGAAGCGATTGAGGCCGCATACTCTGCCGGACAGCGCGACTTTGGCGAGAGCAAGGCACAGGACCTTGTAGCCAAGCAGCAACAGTTGCCGAAGGACATCAACTGGCATTTCATAGGCCACCTGCAGAGCAACAAGATCAAATACATTGCGCCGTTCGTGCACCTTATACACAGCATCGACAGCCTGCGCCTGTTGCAGGAGGTCAACAAGCAGGGCGCAAAGGTGAACCGCAGGATTCCCTGCCTTTTACAGATTCACATAGCACAGGAAGAGACAAAGTTCGGATTCCTGCCGGCAGAATGCATGGCAATGCTCGAGGAGGGCATATGGCGTGAGCTTGAGAATGTCGAGATTCGTGGCGTCATGTGCATGGCCAGCAACACCGACAACGAACAGCAGATTGAGAATGAGTTCGCCGCAGTCAAGAGACTTTTTGACGAGATGAAAGAGCGCTTTTTCGCGGACAACGATAATTTCTCGATCATTTCAGCCGGCATGAGCGACGACCATCAAATAGCCATCAAGCACGGTAGCACTCACATACGCATCGGCTCAAGCATCTTCGTTGAGTAACCCTTCACCCTTTCCTCAAAAGGCGAAGTACAGCCACATATATAAAAGGGAGTATGTAGACAACCGTCTCTATTACCGGCGCACTGTTGCCGTCAAAGCCAATCATCACATCCATTCCCGTATAGTGCAGGCAAGGCACAAGACCCGATGCCGGCAACATCGCAAGCAGTGCAGGCACGTATCCTTTAACTAATGAGGATGCCGACCCCACGACATCGACCATCGTGCGGTAGTTTCCATACATGAACCCATACACTAGCGACACCATCAGTACCGCCACAAAGAGCAACAACGGCCACCCGTGAGACAACGGCGAATTACCGATACCCCCCGTAACACCAAGCAACGTATTCCACGGCGCAACTGTAAACAGGAACAGCACCACAAGATAGAGCAACAATGCCACGCCGGCAAAGAGCAACGAGCGCAGTTCATTACCGCTGATACGCCATTTTGTAAAGAGGTTCCCGAACAGGCGTAACACGCCCGAACCACCAAGCAACCCCGCAGTCAGAAGCAGGAAGAACGCACTACCCCACGGCGCGGCCTCAATGGAACCGGCGACATCAAGCAGAGCCCAGCGCACGCCCTCGCCACTCATCAGGGAGTTGACGGCAAAGGCATCGCCCGCAAACAGCTGTACCACTCCAATGAGCCACGATCCCAACCATACCAGCAGCAACAGCAGCGAATATGTAAGGAAAGGATAATATGCCAGCCTCTTGTCATTCATCGGCCTCAAGATTCTCTACATCAATTATATGGAGCTCAATGGCGCGCACCACCAGACGTGTGACGTTGATACCGCGCTGCTCACCCTCGGGGAAGAGACGTGTAATAAGGTCGGCCTGACGCTTCTCCAATGACTTGACGCCGAATGGCATGCTCTTGAGCGATGATATCATCTCCTTTGTATATCCAAGCGCAAGGTGGCGCAGGAAACACTCGTCATAACGGTCAATCTCATACTCAATGAGTGATTTCTGGCGCGCATTGTCACGCATCACGCACTCCCTGAAGCGCTCGACAATCTTCTCCAGAATAGGCTGGTTGAAGACATTCTTCTTGCCCGCCATAACATTCTGTATCTCATATTTAGTAAGCAGCTCACCGGTCTTCAATGTAATGCCGTCGGCACCGGCAGCAAGAACATCAACCCACAGCTTCTCATTGAGCAGCTCGCCGGTAAAGATGAGCACCTTCATCTGCGGGTGCGCCTTCTTCACCTTCGCGCATATCTCGACACCAACCGTGGTAGAGCCACCAAGACCAAGGTCAAGCAACAGCAGGTCGGGCACGGCCTTCTCGAGCAAGGTGTCAAGCTCGCTCTCGTTCGATGCCACACCGATAATCTCGGCCTCGGCCACATCGGTACGGAAAATCTCCTCGGTACCCTTCAGTTCCAGTTTGGCATCCTCAACTATTATTACAGTAAATTTCTTTTCCATATATCGTTATCGTTTTTTCATTATTTAGGGAGGGTAAACAGTATCACAGTACCCGCCACGTCGGAGCGTGCCTCCATGCGGCTACCGCGGTGCCCAGTGTTATCCTCGTGCAACCTCACAATCTCCTTTGCCACAAGATACTCCATTCCAACGAGAGTACCGTCGGGCGACAGGTTGCGGAATGTAGGCATGAACATATCGGCAAGCTCATCGCTCGCCACCTCTCGGCGCGTATCAATGAGTTCCACCTTCACGGCATCACCGCCGTCATCAAGGGCACGCAATTTCAATGCACCGTCCTTGCCCACCTTCAGCGCAGCATCAATGAGCGACTCGAAAAGATACTCCACAAGATCGCTGTCAACGCCCACCATAGCCGTGGTAGGCTCGACCGACAACGCAACATCGAGCCCGAGTCTCTTGGCACGGCGCTTCATATATGCCGCCGCGCTATCAAACAGGGTCTGGAGCCCGACCTTTGAGACCATAAAGCACCTGTCATCGAGTTCACGCCTTGCGCAGTTGCTCAATATGCCGAAGATTGAAGCATAGTACTCCATAAGCTCACCCATAGCAGGGATGGCCTTGCTCTCCTCACCTCCACGCAATGCCTGGCCGGCAAGCTCCCGTATTCGGCTTGGATAGTAGACCGTCTCGTGCTTGAGCGCAGAGAGACAGTTGTCGAGTACCATATTCTGCACATGCAACCGGTTCTCCTCATATCTCAGCCGCTCGGTCTCCTCTTCCATTCCGTCAAGCTCCATATAGCTGTCGGCCACTCTCACAAATGCATGGTATGCAACCGATGCCGCATAGTTTGCCACCAGTTCAATGTTCAGTATCTCGTCATTGACCAGCGGGCGCATAGTCACCACCTCAAGTGCACCAATAAGACACCTCTCGCCCGAGAGTACCACGTAAAGAGGAAGCACACGACGCAATCTGTCGGGCGAGGTATACTGCATACCGCTGTCAATGACACCCAACATGAAGATGTTGTCGTTACCATAGAGTTGCTCCTCGCCGGCACGCGCGGTCACCGCCTCGCCATGCGCGTCCTTACGCAACATCATCGCCACACTGCTCATGCGCATGCTCTCACCCATACAGCCGTAGACCTCATCCACTATGGCCTGCAACAGACCACCAGATGCCCTTCGCCTGTCGGCCGCCACCTGCAGCAGACGGCGGTTCACATCCAGGAGCATACGCTCATTGCTACGCACAATCACCGAGTGACGCACATAGGAGACAATATTATACAGCAGAATCACCGCCAGCATAAAGAACAGGAGCGCAATGGCAGCCACACGGTAGTTGAGCCTTGAGACCGCGGTCTCGTACCTGTCGGCAATGCCCTTGTCCTCGTGAACAAGGCGGTAGAGCGTGGTGTATATGTAGTTGTTGAACCTGTATGCGCTCCAGCGTTGCAATGCGAGTGAAGCCACAGTAGCCTCATTGCGTATATCAAGTATATTGTAATAGACGCTCTCCAGAAGAGAATCGGCAAAGAGAGCCTCGCGCCACCATTTGAGTTCATTGGTTGCGCCCGACAGCAGTGACAGTGTGTCGGTACCGCCCACATTCTCCTTGTAATACCCGTTCAGGAGTTCCACGGCACTCTGCGCATGTACAAGTGCCTGCACGTATTCGCCCTCCACGTTACAGAAGTAGACAGAATCGGCACATGCCGAAACACGGCCAAGCAGGTCACTGCCTGCAAACGCCGAACCGGGCAACAGCATCATGAGCACAAGCACCGCACGCACAACGCCCTTCGGCAGGCGGAACGAGAAGCGTGAGCCCTTGCCCTTGGTGCTCTTGATGTCCATTGAGCAGACCGAGAAGAGCGAATCGGTCTTGCGGTACTTGTCAATTATTCCCTTGCAGTTCATGAGACCGAAACCGCCACCCTTCCTATCCTTTTGCAAAAGAGTGTTGTCCTTGCCTATCTCCGATGCATCATATACCTTCTCGCCCAATATGCGCTCGATGTCACCCTGCGACATTCCTACACCGGTATCACTGACGGCAATCTCCACATAGCCATCGCCCTCTATGCTCTCGACGGTTACCACACCACCCTGCGGAGTGAATTTAGACGCGTTGTCCACAAGCGTGTTCACCATGAACAGCGTAAGTGCCTTATCGGCCTTCACCACCGATGCTCCATTATTGACTACAAGTTCTATGCCACGTCGTTCGAGCAACGCACGGCTCTTATCGACAATACCGAAGATATCCGTTACAGGGAAATTCTCGACCTGCAGGTTAAGGTCACCCTTGCGCATCTTTATCCAACGCTCGAGCACTACGTTGAGCTCGTCAAGCCTGTCGGCAAGCTCCGATATATATTGCAGTTTTCGCTCTGCATCGGCCGACGAGCCGACAGCGGGCAACGCATCAAGTTCCCTTATCATGCGGTCCATATACGGGCGCATACCTGTAACCACCGATACCGACACGCGCTTGAGCAGGTTCTCGCGTTTGTGCTCGGCAAGATAGATTGAG
>JAFYWE010000102.1 GCA_017558165.1 Bacteroidaceae bacterium | reverse complement strand
CGAGCACCTCAAAGATGAGTACCGCGTGGTGTGCCGATACCGAGCGTCCGCTCTCTGTGATGATGTTGGGGTGGGGGATACCGTTCTTGTCGGCAGCATCCACCATGGTGTAGATGGCGTCGTTCACGTACTCCTGGATAGAGTAGTTGACACTACTCTCGCTGCTTGAAGAGCGTGTACCGTCATAGTCCACGCCAAGGCCACCGCCAATGTCGGTGAACTCGATGTTGTAGCCGAGCTTGCGCAGCTGCACGTAGAACTGTGATGCCTCGCGCAAGGCGGTCTTTATGTGGCGGATGCGTGTCACCTGGCTTCCGATGTGGAAGTGTATCAGGCGCAGGCAGTCCTTTATGTCATATTTCTCGAGAATCTCGAGTGCCTCAAGCAACTCGCTCGATGTGAGACCGAACTTGCTTGCGTCGCCGCCGCTCTCTTCCCACTTGCCGCTACCCTCTGATGCCAGCTTGATGCGGATACCTATGTTGGGGCGTACGCCAAGACGCTTGCCTATCTTTGCAATGCGCTTGAGCTCGTTGAGCTTCTCCACCACAAGGAAAATCTGGCGGCCCATCTTCTGCGCCAAAAGGGCTAGCTCAATGTAGCTGTCATCCTTGTAACCGTTGCAGATGATGAGTGAGTCGCTGTCGGTGTTCATTGCGATGACGGCATGAAGCTCCGGCTTGGAGCCGGCCTCAAGTCCGATGTTGTAGCGTTTTCCGTGGCTTGTGATCTCCTCGACAACAGGGCGCATCTGGTTTACCTTGATGGGGTAGACGATGAAGTTCTCGCCCTTGTAGTTGTACTCCTCGGCTGCAATCTTGAAACAGCCCGCAATCTTCTCGATGCGGTTGTCAAGAATGTCCGGGAAACGTATAAGCACCGGTGCGGCCACGTCGCGCAGCTGCAATTCATCCATTAACTCCTTAAGGTCAACCTTTACGCTGTCCTTCTTTGGTGTTACAGCAACATTTCCTTTTTCGTTGATGCTGAAATAGGATGCTCCCCAACCGTTGATGTTGTAGAGATCCTCCGAGTCCTCAATGCGCCATTTTTTCATTTTACAAGTGGTGTTTGATGTCGGGTTATCAATGGTTCTTATATTGTGTCTTCACTTCTCTTACTTATACTCCGAACTCGCGTCGGAATGCCTCAACCGAGGCTTTTACTTGCGGAGCGTCCTCCAGCTTGTCGGCCTTGAAGGTGTGTTGCGCCTTGCTGTAGTGGGGCAGTCGCTTGCCGAGCTGTTCGGCAATGAATGCGCGCAACTCCTCGTCGTTCTTGTCCTTTATGAGGGGACGCTTGCTCCTTGCGATGCTCAGTCTTATGAAAAGACGCTCTACGGGCACGTCAAGGAATACTGTTGTGCCCTGGGCGTTCATGTATTCCACGTTGTCGAAGAAGCATGGGGTACCTCCGCCTGTGGATATAATCACGTTCTCGAACTCGCCCACCTCGTGGAGCATGCGGCGTTCGATGTTGCGGAACTCCTCCTCGCCCTTCTCGGCAAATATCTGGGATATGGTCTTGCGGAAACGCTCCTCGATGTAGCAGTCAAGGTCTATGAACTCTACCCCGAGTTCCGCGGCAAGGGCACGTCCCAGCGTGGTCTTGCCGGCTCCCATGTATCCTATGAGGAATATGCGTGTCATCCCTTCTTACTTCTTCTTTGTGTACTTTCTCTTGGCAGGTGCCTTGCCGCTCTCCTGCTGCTTGCTCACGATGTCAAGGCACTCGGCGAGTGTAAGCTCGGCCGGTGTCACGGTCTTGGGGAGCTTGTAGTTGCTTCCCTTGTATGCGATGTAGGGGCCGAAGCGTCCGTTGAGTACCTGCAGTTCGGGCTCCTCGTCGAACTTCTGTATCACGCGCTGTGCCTCGCTCTTCTGCTTCTCCTCAATGAGGGCAGTGGCCTCCTCAAGGGTGATTGTCATTGGGTCGTGGCTCTTGGGCAGTGTAACGTATGCGCTGCCGTGCTTGATATATGGACCGAAACGGCCTGCACCTATGGTAACTGTGTTGCCCTCATACTCACCCAATGTGCGTGGCAGGCTGAACAGCTCCAGTGCCTCCTCAAGGGTGATTGTCTCGAGTGTCTGGCCTGGTTTCATCTGCGCGAAGCGTGGTTTCTCCTCGTCGCTTGCTGAGCCCACCTGTACGATAGGGCCGAAACGGCCGATCTTTACCGATACCGGCTTGCCGCTCTTTGGGTCGTTGCCAAGTACACGCTCACCTACCTTGTGCTCGTTCTTTGTCTGGATTATGCCCTCGATCTTTGGCTCGAACTCCTTGTAGAAATCCGAGATGTGGTCGGCCCAGTGTCTCTTGCCGTCGGCAATCTCATCGAACTCCTTCTCCACGTTGGCTGTGAAGTTGTAGTCCATGATCTCGGGGAAGAACTCCAACAGGAAGTCGTTCACTACAATACCTATGTCGGTAGGCATGAGCTTCGCTTTCTCGGCACCCACAGTCTCCTTGCCCTCCTTGGCTGTTATCTTGCCGTTCTTGAGGGTGATGATATCGTACTTGCGTGGTGTGCCTGGCTTGTTGCCCTTCTCGACGTAGCTTCTCTGCTGTATTGTGCTGATTGTAGGTGCGTATGTAGACGGACGGCCGATACCGAGCTCCTCGAGCTTGCGTACGAGGCTTGCCTCGGTGTAGCGTGGAGGGTGCTGTGTAAAGCGCTCTGTTGCCACAATCTCCTTTGCCTCGAGCTGGTCGCCCTTGTGTACTGCAGGTATTGCCGGTGTATCGCCAACAACCTCATCATCGCTGCTCTCGCGGTATACCTGGAGGAATCCGTCGAATACGGTTACCTCGCCGGTTGCGATGAATGACTCGCTGTGTCCGCTTATGGCGATGCTCACGGTTGTCTTCTCCACCTGGGCGTCGGCCATCTGTGATGCGATGGTGCGCTTCCAGATGAGCTCATAGAGTCTCTTCTCGGGGATTGTACCCTCGATGGTGGTATTTGCCATATATGTAGGGCGGATGGCCTCGTGTGCCTCCTGTGCGCCCTTTGAACTGGTCGAGTAGTTACGGCTCTTGTGGTACTGCTCGCCATAGATGTCGGCAACGACGCTCTTGCATGAGCCGATGCAGAGTGACGAGAGGTTGACCGAATCGGTACGCATGTATGTGATGTATCCCGATTCGTAGAGTCTCTGTGCTACCATCATGGTCTGCGATACGGTGAAGCCGAGCTTGCGTGCGGCCTCCTGCTGCAGTGTAGATGTAGTGAACGGTGCCGCGGGGCTCTTCTTCAATGGCTTGGTGGTGACGTCGTCAATGACGAACTGTGCGTCCTTGCACGACTCGAGGAACTTCTCGGCCTCTTCCCTTGTCTTGAAGCGCTTTGAGAGCTCTGTGTTCAATGTGGTTTTCTCGCCGTCCTCCGATGGAAGCATGAACTGTGCTGTGACACGGTAGCCGCTCTCGGTAGTGAACTTGTTTATCTCGCGCTCGCGCTCAACGATGAGACGTACGGTGACGCTCTGTACACGGCCTGCCGAAAGGGCTGGCTTTACCTTGCGCCACAATACCGGTGAGAGCTTGAAACCTACGATGCGGTCAAGCACGCGGCGTGCCTGCTGTGCATATACAAGGTTGGTGTCAATCTCGCGCGGGTTCTCGATAGCATTCAGGATCGCGTTCTTGGTAATCTCGTGGAACACGATGCGCTTAGTGTTCTCGGGCTTGAGTCCGAGGACTGTATAAAGGTGCCAACTGATGGCCTCTCCTTCGCGGTCCTCATCGGATGCCAACCATACGGTGTCGGCCTTCTTCACCTCACTCTTGAGGCTGCTCACGAGCTTCTCCTTCTCGGCCGGAATCTCATATTCTGGCTCAAAGGTGCTGGTATTTATGCTGAACTCCTTTTTCTTGAGGTCACAGATGTGTCCGTAACTTGACATTACCTTGTAATCCTTTCCAAGGAATTTCTCGATTGTCTTTGCTTTTGCCGGTGACTCAACAATAACTAAATTCTTCTGCATATCGATCTTTCGTTTTCTTTATCCTTCGGGTGTGGAATTTGTGCAACATCCCGATTTTGGCGCAAAAGTAGAAAAGTTTCTTGTATAAATCTACCAAAAAAATGAAAAAAAAACGGGCGCTTCATGCCCCTTCCGCCCTAAAATAATATATTATTTTAAATAGGAGAAAATTTCTCTTTTTGCGATGCCGTGGAGCGCATCTGCCGTACCGTCATAAATAAAAGTTCAGGACCTTGCATTCTGCAAAGCCCTGAACGGTTCTATGTGTCCTTCCTGTATTAGAAGTTAGCTGTAAGTCCTATCACGCCGTGTGCGCCACGTGTCAGGTAACCGGCATACTGGTAATACTTCCTGTTGAGCAGGTTGTTGCCCTGGATGTATGCTCCCAACCATGGCTTGATGTCGTATGAGGCTCTGAGGCTGAGGTCGTTCCTGTCAAATACTCTTGTGCCGTCTTCGCTTTCCGTGAAGCGTGTGAAGTTGTATCCGGCGTTGATTGTGAGCCCTCTCAAAGGCTTGGCCTCGGCATTGATGTTGAATGTCAATTCGGGGTTCAGTACAAGAAGGTCATGGTTGCCACACTCCCAGTAGTCGTAGCGTACGTCTGCGGCAACCTTGAGCCAACCGCCATGGTCATATCCTGCACGTGCGGTGATGAATGCGTCGTGTGTGTTCTTCTGTGCAAAGTTCGAGTACACGAACGCGTGCTGGGAGATTGTCTCAAGCAGTTCGACCTGCTGCAACAGGTCATCCTTGGTATATACGTATCCCGCAGCGACATCTATTGACAATGGGGCGAAGGTTATTGTAGAACCTGCTGTCGCGTCGATTACCTTGTACGTGGGTTTCAGCTGTCGGCTCACATTGTTGTCGAATCCCCAATACGGCGTAATACTCTCAAGGTGTGAGAAGTTATTGTCGGTGCGGCCGCCTGTGGCTTTCACGTAAAGGATTGCGTTGTCTGCGATGGTGCTCTTCAGCTTGATGTCCGGCGAGATGGCGAATACGCTTCCGTTTGCGGTGGCGATGTTCATCCTTGTTCCAAGGCGCAGGTCCCAAGCGCCGAACACGAAGTCGAGGTATGGGTCAATGTCTATCGAGCAGTAATTGTCGTACCCGAAAGTGCTGTTGCGCAGGTTGCCGTTGTACATGAACATGTCGGCATCGATGCGTATACCGACTCTTCTCAACTCGCTGTTGTCGATGTCGTACCAGGCGCCTCCGCCGGCGTTGATGCGGTTTTCGGCAATGCCATCGGCGATGCCGGTAGAATACTTACGGCTGTTGTGGGTGAATGCGCTGTTGAAGCTGTAGCCATAACCGTCGCCGGCTGTCGATGCGCCTTTCACGCGCAGACCGTAGTTCATGCTGTTCTGCTTGTCGGTGACGAGCTGGCTGAAACCGGCATTCTGGTAGTTGAAGACACGGTTGTTGAAGTCTCCTGCGACATTGAGCCACAGCTTGTCGAATGTGTGGGTGTATCCCAGGTCAACCGCACTGTTGTACATTCTTGAATCCCACTTGTTGTACATTCCGTCAAGTTCTTTCTTGAAACCGTCCATTGAGGCCGCGAATCTTATGTTGTCCCTCTCGGTGATATCTATGCCGTAGCTTGCCTTGAGGTCAAGATCGTTGGTGATACCGTAGCCAAGTCGTACGTATCCGTTGTAGGGTAGCTCTTGTCCGGGAAGCAACTCCTGGATATATCTTTCGCTGACGAAGCCTCTGTATGGCATGGCTGCGGTAGTGAACTCGTACTCAGGTGTGCCCGTCTGGGTGTGGTTGCTTATGGTCGGTGTGAAGTTCCTCTTGTTTACGTTTATCTGTACGGGGTTGTACTCGTTGCTTACGTTGACAACGGCTCTGAGGCTGTCTGTCTGTGCATAGAGCGCGCATGACAGCATCATGGCGGCAAAAGCCAATATATTCTTCTTCATATAATGCTTGTAATTGCTTGTTAGTTTGTTTTTTCCAGTTTGGACAGACGCTCCTCGATCATGCCTGCGATGTCGTCATCCTCATCGTAATTGTTCTGCAGGGATATGAGGTACTGCTTTGCTTCCATGTTCTTGCCCTGGATTGTGTATACATCGGACAGGAGCACGAAACTGCGTGCAAGCCAGTATGTATGTGGGGTGCTTACCTCGATGTAGTCCAGGATCTCCTCCTCGCACTCGGTGTACTGGCCGTCGGCGAACATGAGTTCGGCAAGCAGGTACTTGCTCTCTGCACCCTCCTTGGTGCGGGTGTCCTCGGCCAATGGCTCAAGGTCGTCCATCGCGTCATCGGTCTTGCCAAGGGCTATATTCGCCTTGGCACGGCTGAACATCGCCTCGCGCTCCCACTCGGGCTCCAGGTTGCTCTTGCCTATGAGCTGGTTTGCGCTGTTGATTGTCTCATCGTGATCCTTTATCTGGCGTGCCGCGCGCATTATGTTCATATGTGCGGCAGTACGGCGCTCGTCCTGTATGGTTATGGCAAGCACCTTCTTGAATGCTGCAATGGAGCTCTCGAACTCTTTCTTGTTGTAGTGGATCTCTCCGGCAAGGACAAGGGCCTCCTCGCTGAACTTGTTGTCGGGATACTCGGTAACGGCTTTCAGGTTCTTCAGCGCGGCATCATAGTCCTTGTTCCTGTTCTGGATGAGTCCCAGATAGTAGTGGCTGTTGAGTCTGAAGGCTCCCTGTGGGAAACTTCCGAGATACTCGTTGAACTTGGCCTCGGCCTTGTCCAGTTCGCGTTTGCTGTAGAATCTCTCTGCCGCAGTGTATGCAAGGGTGTCGAGCTCGTTGCTGTTTACCTCCTGCAGACCTGATGTGCCTGCCACGTAGTCGGCGTAACCGCTGACGTTGCCCATCTCAATGTAAATGTTCTTGAGGTCCTGCAGTGCAACCTGGGCCTCCTCGCTGTGCGGGTACTGCTCTATGATGCTCTTGTATGCCTTGATGGCGTTCTCATAGTCGTTACGGCTGTTGTATACCATGGCCTTCTCGGTAGCGGCGCGACGTGCCAGCTGGCTGTTGGGGAAACGCTGTACGAGCTTGTCGTACATGGAGATTCCCTCGTTGATCTTGCCTTGCTCTATGTATGTGCGTCCAAGTTCGTAGTATGCCTGCTCGGAGTATGCGCTGTTGGGGTACTCCGCGATGAGCTCCCTGAGTGTCTTGGCCTTGCCCTCGTAGTTCTTGGACATGCCAAGGGTGATGGCTGCACGGAACAACGAGTAGTCGGCATTCCTGCTGTCAATGCTTGTGGCCTTGTCATAGTACGACTTTGCAGTCGTGAACTGGCGCTGATAGTAGTAGCAGTCACCGATGCGGCTGTATGCATCGGCAATCGTACCACTGTCCTCATTCCTGGCGTTCTTGACAAACTTCTCGAACTCAGTGCGTGCCTTGCCGTAATCCTTGTTCTGGAAAAGCACGTACGCGCTTCCGTAAACGGCCTTGTTGCCGTTTGCGCCGCCCAGAGCCGCTGCCTGGCGGTACTGCTTGTCGGCATTCACGAGATCTCCGCTCTTGTAGAGAGCCTCGCCCTTCCAGAACAGGGCATCGGCCTGCGTCTCCTTGTCGTAGGCGGCAAGCTCAAGGGAACGGTTCATGTAGTCGATCGATATCTTGTTGTTGCCGTTGATGAACTCCTGTACGCCAAGACGGTAAAGGATGTTCTGCTTGGCCTTCAGTATCTTGCTTGAGGGGTTGTTTATCTTTTCGATTGACTCAAGCGCCACGTTGTAACTCTTGGTGTTCATGTATACGTCGACAAGCTGCTCGCCGATGGTCGATGCGTGCTCGGAATTGGGGTACTCGTTGAGGAATCTCTCGAATGTTCGTACACCCTCGCCGAATGCCGAGTGATTAGCCTTGTGCAGGCACATGGCATAGTTGTAGAGAGCCTCTTCCCTGACATTGTCGTTGTGTGTCATCTGTGATGCAAGCTCGAAAGAGAGGCGGGCACCGTTGATGTCGTCCTGTGCCAATGCGATCATACCCTTGTGGAGTAACGTGTTCTGTGAGATCTCGTCGTCAAGGTCCGTGCAGTTGTCAAATAGCTCCTTCGCTCTGTCAAGCTCGCCCTCGTTGTAGAGGCTCAGCGCAAGCTGGTACATCGCGATGCGCTGTGGCTTGGGGTATTTGTCCGTGTATATGTCGAGTGCCTCTATGGCCTTGTCATAGTTGCCGTTGCTGAACTCTACGGCTCCAATGATCTGCTGCATCTTCACTCCCTGCATCTTGTCGCCATGGTCGGCAATGAACTTTGTGGCGATGTTGTATGCCGTGTCGGTGTTGCCGCGTTTCATCTCGATGGCTGCAAGGTAATAGGGTATGTCAAGATAGTAGCTGTCGCTCATCTGTATGCTCTTGAAACCTGCGTGGGCCTCATCCAGCCTGTCATGTTCATAGTCTATGACCGCAAGGTGGAATATGGCATCAGTGGCATATTGCCTGCTCTCGACCTTGAGTCGCTGGAGCATGTCCGTTGCCAGGCTTTCGTTCCCTGTCTCAAGCATCGATAGCGCATGGTAAAGGTTTGCCCTCTGGCGCTCGGCTGTGGCAAGACGGCTCATGTCGCTGTCGGCAAACAGCGCGCATGCTCCTTCGTAATCCCCGTCGAAATAGTGTGACTGCGCAATGTATGTGTTGAGCAGTTCCTCCTGTGAGGTGTTGGGGTAGTCGGCAATGTACTTCATCATCAATGCCTTGCCTTTGTGGTGGTCATTCTCGAACGTGGTGAGCGCTCTCTGCAACTCGTACTCCTGTCTTGTCCTCTCGTCAAGGTTGCGTGCGTCTATCTTCTCAATGAGTATAAGCGCGCTCCTGTACTCGCCGTCGGAGTGCAGGAGCTGGCATTCGGTGATGACTTTTCCCACGTACCCGGCTTCTGCCGCTGTCTGTGCAGTGGCTGTGAGGCCCAACGAGGCAAGGCTCAATAGAATTAATTTTCTCTTCATCGTATGTATCTGTTTTTTTTATTTTTCATTGTCTGTTATGGCTGTTTTCAGCCTTTCGATTCCTGTCCTTATCGAACGTAGTCCGAACCTGTTACTGTCAAGTTCCTTGATGTCTATCCACTGCAGTCTTTCTACGTCGTCTGCCGCGCATAGGGTGCCGTTCCTCTCGATGCTGCATTCGAAGAAGAGGTCCATGGTGTGGATGTCCATCCCTGAATAATGGTATATGTTCGGTATGCTGAACAGGTATCGTGTACCGGTGACCTTCAGGCCGGTCTCCTCGAGTACTTCGCGCATGACCCCCTCCTCGGCGCTCTCATGGCAGTCGCAGAAGCCTCCGGGCAGGTCGAGTGTGCCTTTTGCCGGTTCCTTGGAGCGTGTGGCCACAAGTATCTTCCCGTTGCCGTCGGTTATTACGGCTACTGTCGCAGCCGACGGGTTGAGGTAGTAGACGAAACCGCAGTCGCAGCATCGTCTTGACTTGAAGTCGTTGTCGGTGAATGTGTCGCTGCCGCATACCGGGCAGTGTCTGAATTTGTCTAACGGGTGCATCGTTTCCTGTAGTCTGCATTAATTTGCAAATGTACTTCTTTTTTGTCGCTTTTTTGCCTTTTCGGCGTTGCTGTTTAGATATTTTAATTAATATTTGTCATTGTTTGTAAGATGAGGCTCTTTTTGTTCATTTTTTCTGTCACTGAATTATATTTTCCCAAATAAAAAATAGTATCTTTGCGATGATTTTGTAATATGCCCTCTTGCGGTGTTGCGGGTGGGTGTCAATTTGACGAAGTATAAATACTAAAACAGCAAATATTATGGCAAACAAAGCATTATTGGTAATTCTTGACGGTTGGGGTGTTGGTAACCACGGTAAGGGTGATGTCATCTTCAATACTCCTACTCCATATTGGGATCATTTGGTATCGGTTTTCCCTAACTCCCAGCTTCAGGCAAGTGGTGAGAATGTAGGTCTTCCTGCAGGTCAGATGGGTAACAGCGAGGTAGGTCACCTCAACATCGGTGGCGGTCGCGTGGTATATCAGGACCTTCTCAAGATCAACCGTGCAATTGCCGATGGTTCTATCGCGCAGAACCCACAGCTGGTTTCTGCTGTAGAGTATGCAAAGGCTAACGGCAAGAAGCTTCACTTCATGGGCTTGACATCAGACGGTGGTGTACACAGCTCACTCGAGCACCTCGAGGCTATGTACAAGTTCGCTGCAGAGCAGGGCGTTGAGAACGCTTATGTACATTGTTTCATGGACGGTCGTGACACTGACCCGAAGAGCGGTGCCGGTTTCATTGAGGATCTTACATCAAAGGGTCTCAAGCTGGCTACAATCGTAGGCCGTTACTATGCTATGGACCGTGACAAGCGTTGGGAGCGTGTGAAGATCGCTTATGATCTCATTGTCAAGGGCGAGGGCAAGCAGGTTGCTGACATGGTCGCTGCCGTTAAGGAGTCATACGAGGAGGGTGTTACCGATGAGTTTATCAAGCCTATCGTGAATACAAACTATGACGGCCGCATCGGCGAGGGTGATGCAGTCATCTTCTTCAACTACCGTAACGACCGTGCAAAGGAGCTCACAGTAGTCCTTACACAGGAAGATATGCCAGCCGAGGGTATGAATACAATCCCAGGTCTGCAGTACTACTGTATGACTCCATACGATGCAAAGTTCACAGGCGTTCACATCCTCTTCGACAAGGAGAACGTCGAGAACACTCTTGGTGAGTACATCGCAAAGCAGGGCATGAAGCAGCTCCACATTGCCGAGACCGAGAA
Organism: Bacteroidaceae bacterium; assembly: GCA_017558165.1. Classification (GTDB taxonomy): domain Bacteria; phylum Bacteroidota; class Bacteroidia; order Bacteroidales; family Bacteroidaceae; genus HGM04593. Next base: position 20 of record JAFYWE010000102.1, on the reverse strand, counting down.
GTATGCTCACGTTACATTCT
>JAFYWE010000014.1 GCA_017558165.1 Bacteroidaceae bacterium | reverse complement strand
TTAGGTGTTTCTAAAGAATTTTATTACTATCTTTGTGTCCTAAAATCGGGTAGTACGAATAATATGCACTGCTTTTTAGAGTTATATTGTTGATAGTGATGATTTTATAGTAGCGATGGGAAGATTTGACAAATACAATGTAGACCTTAAAGGGTTGAAAGCAGCACCACTTGAGTTGGAGTTCGACCTTGATAATGCCTTTTTTGGCGATATCGACGGTGAGGAATTCCAGAAAGGTTCCGTAAAAGCCTTGGTTACGGTAAAGAAAAACAGGGATATCTTTGATTTCTCTTTCGAACTGAGCGGAACGGTGGTAGTACCATGTGACCGTTGTCTCGATGACCTTGAGATTGACGTGGACACTGAGAACGAGTTGAGAGTGAAGCTTGGCGATGATTATGCCGATGACGGTGATTTCGTCATTGTTCCTGAACAGGAGGGTGACATCAATATTGCCTGGTATCTGTACGAGTTCATTGCTCTTGCTCTCCCGATGAAGCGCGTCCACGCGCCGGGTAAATGCAACCATGAGATGACAGGTAAGCTCAAGAAGCACTCACCCGAGGAGTCCGGTTGTGACAGTGATTCCGATGAACAGGAGATTGATCCACGCTGGGCAGGTTTGAAGAATATACAAATAGAAGAAGATAATTAAAAAGTAAGAAAAATGGCACATCCTAAAAGAAGACAATCAAAGACAAGAACTGCCAAGAGAAGAACTCACGATAAGGCAGTAGCTCCCACATTGGCAATCTGCCCAAATTGTGGTGAGTGGCACGTTTATCACACCGTATGCGGTGCGTGTGGTTATTACAGAGGCAAGCTCGCTGTTGAGAAGCAGGCAGCTGTCTAAATGTTTCTCTACCGCAGATGCTTTAATACAGCTGCGGGTAGTTTTTGTACGTAAGTTAAAGACGCACCTATGCTGTAATGCTTGTGGTGCGTTTTTATTTTTCTGTTAAGAAGTATGCATAAAGCCGGTTTTGTAAATATTGTGGGTAACCCCAATGTGGGTAAGTCTACCCTTATGAACCTTCTGGTGGGCGAGAGGATTTCTATCGCCACATTCAAGGCGCAGACTACCCGTCACCGCATTATGGGCATCTTGAATACCGATGATGCGCAGATTGTGTTCTCGGACACCCCTGGTGTGCTGAAACCTAACTACAAGCTCCAGGAGGCGATGCTGCGCTTCTCGCGCAGTGCGTTGCGTGATGCCGATGTGCTTCTCTACGTGACTGACATGGTCGAGAGTCCCGAGAAAAACAGCGACTTCATTGCCGAGGTACGCAAGCTTGATGTGCCCATCCTTGTGCTCATTAACAAGATTGATCTTGCCGACCAACAGGCGCTGGTGCAGAAGGTTGAGCAGTGGCACGAGATTATTCCTGAGGCGGAGATCCTGCCCATATCGGCAATTGCAAAGTTCAATGTCGACGTGGTGATGCGCCGCATCATGGAGCTGTTGCCTGACTCACCTCCTTATTTTGACAAGGATGCACTCACTGACAAGCCTGCGCGTTTCTTCGTAACAGAGATCATCCGCGAGAAGATCCTGCTCCACTATGACAAGGAGATTCCTTATGTGTGCGAGGCTGCTGTCGAGCATTTCAAGGAGGATGACGGCAAGATATACATCAAGGCAATCATCTATGTAGAGAGGGATAGCCAGAAGGGTATCATTATCGGCCATGAGGGCTCCGCGCTCAAGAAGGTGGCAACAGAGGCCCGCCGTGAGCTCGAGAAGTTCTTCGGAAAGAGAATATTTTTGGAAATATATGTAAAGGTCGACAGGGATTGGCGTAATAGCGACCGTCAGTTGCGCCGTTTCGGTTACGACCAGAAAGATTGATAGGATATGGGAAATTTGGTAGCAATAGTAGGTCGTCCCAATGTTGGCAAGTCGACCCTTTTCAATCGCTTGACCGAGACTAAGCAGGCGATTATCTCAGACGTGGCGGGTACTACCCGTGACCGTCAGTATGGCCGTTGCCAGTGGTGTGGCAAGGAGTTCTCTCTTGTGGATACCGGTGGTTGGGTTCGCAACTCGGACGACGTGTTCGAGGAGGCTATATGCGACCAGGTGACACTTGCCTTGGAAGAGGCCGATGTCATTCTCTTCGTGGTTGATGCAATGAACGGTCTTACCGACCTCGATATGGAGATGGCGTCAATGTTGCGCCGTTCAAAGAAGCCTGTGCTGGTTGTTGCAAACAAGGTGGATACTTACGAGATGCAGTATGCCACAGCCGAGTTCTATAGCCTTGGCCTCGGTGACATGCATTGTATCTCTGCTGCAAACGGTAGCGGTACCGGTGACTTGCTTGATACAATCATCGCTAACTTTACAAAGGATGCCGAGGAGCAACCCGAGGAAAATATCCCACGTTTTGCGGTTGTAGGCCGTCCTAATGCGGGAAAGAGCTCAATCATCAACGTGTTCCTTGGCGAGGACCGCAATATCGTGACCAATATCGCCGGAACGACACGTGACTCAATCCTTACACGCTATACAAAGTTCGGTTTCGACTTCTATCTCGTTGATACCGCCGGTATACGTAAGAAGGGTAAGGTGACCGAGGATATCGAGTACTACTCGGTATTGCGCTCTATCCGTGCCATTGAGAACAGTGATGTCTGTATCCTCATGATTGATGCGACACGCGGTATCGAGTCTCAGGACCTCAACATCTTCTCTATCATCCAGCGTAACCAGAAGAGCCTGGTGGTTGTGGTGAACAAGTGGGACCTTGTAGAGGACAAGAGCGAGAAGGTACAGAAGTTCTTCGAGAATGCCATCCGTGAGCGTGTGGCTCCATTCGTTGACTTCCCCATCATCTTTACATCGGCTGTCACAAAGCAGCGTGTGTTCAAGGTACTTGAGACAGCGAAGGAGGTATACATGAACTCAAAGACAAAGATCTCTACTGCCAAGTTCAATGAGGAGATGCTCCCGCTCATCGAGGCGTATCCGCCACCATCAACAAAGGGTAAGTATATCAAGATCAAGTACTGTATGCAGTTGCACGAGACACGCGTTCCGTCGTTCCTCTTCTTTGCGAACCTGCCACAGTATGTGAAGGAACCATACAAGCGCTTTCTTGAGAACAAGATCCGTGCAAAATGGAACTTCCACGGAGTGCCGATGAATATATTTATTCGTCAGAAATAGGCCGTAACGCAGTATAGGCCTGAATAGACAAAACCAATAGTGCTATGGCGCTATTGGTTTTTATTGTGATATGGTTTATATTTGCTATATAAATTATGGTTATGAGAAAAATGTTGTTGCTTCTTCTTTTGGTTTCGAGTGCTTTGGGCTACTCTCAGGTTGACAGTATAAAACCTTTTGAGATACATCCTGTGTTCGACGGCTATTCAAAAGAATATATTGACAGCATATCAGTG
>JAFYWE010000013.1 GCA_017558165.1 Bacteroidaceae bacterium | reverse complement strand
GGGAGCGTTGCTTGCGACGACATTGCGGGCGAGCAATGTTTGCGACGAAGAGAGCTTTAGCTCTCCCGAGGAGCGTGCTTCAGCACTAAGCTTTAGCTCCCCAAAGGAGTGCCGTAAGGCTGGAGCGCTTGCGACGGAGGAGATTATTTTTTGTTACCTTATCTTCTATCGTAGTTAGGCAGGTTCTCCTCACTGAAATCGCTCACTATCCTGCGCATTGGCATTGGAGGCGGGAAATTACCCTTTGGAGGGAACTCAAAACCCTCGGGCATACCGGCACCGCCACCAGGGAACATACCTGGAGGGAACGGAGGAAAGCCCTCTCCGCCCATCATCGCGCTGTCACCGGGAAACATATCGGGCGAGAACGGAGGAAACTCAAAGCCCTCGGGCATACCGCCACCGGGGAACATACCTGGAGGGAACGGAGGAAAGCCCTGTCCACCCATCATTGCACTGTCACCGGGGAACATGCCTGGAGGTGGAAAAAAGCCCATGTTGCTGCCAACCTCAAGCAGTTTCACACCACCCTTGTTGTCAACGACATTCACAAGACCAAGAGGCTCAAAGCCAACCGATGCAATGACATCCTTAGGACGCGCACCCGTAGAGATGCCGTTACCCGCATAATCACCGCCGGCAACAGCACTTGACACCACAAAAGAGTAGGCACCGCCCTTTCCAAGCTGCGGCGACACGACAAGACATGACGCGCCGTTCATATCACGCTGCACCTTATAAGAGTATAAAGCAACGCCCTTGTCATCAACAAGACTCATATAGTTACCCTTCTCAAGCTTAGCCCCGTTCCATGCATACGCAGGAACCGACGTTTCCTTACCCAACGGCATTGAGGGAGACGAGCCCATAGCACCGCCAACCGAGAACAATGTACCACCCGTGATTGCGAAAGCAGAATAGTTGTCCACATCCATACCCTGCTCAGGCGAGAACGAACCATCGGCAACCACCATGCCACCGCTCACCAGCACCTTGCCGTTGCTGTCTATGGCATCGTTCGCAACGGAATAGGCATACACCTTTCCACCCGCAAAGAACAGGCTGTCGGCATTCATGGCATCATCATAGGCATATACATAGAGGTCGCAGTCACCGCACACATGAATGCCGGCCTTGGCCTCCACGCCCTCACTGCGCTCACCTTCGCCGAACACCAGGACATCGACATTGCCACCTGTAAAGTAGAGAGGACCGTCGCTCTTGATACCCTTTGACGATGTGTGGGCATTAATATCCACCGGATCATTTACATCACCGCCTTTAGTAACAACCTTCACGTTGCCGCCGCGTATTACCACAAGACTATCGCTGCTTATACCCTTGGCGCCATTGCCCTCACTCCTGAAACTGCAGTTTCCGCCGTTGATTTCCACAACAAGGTCACTCTTTAGACAGGTTGCCGAGCTGTAGTCACTCTTCTTGTCATTGAACAGCGCATCGCCACGCGTAACCACGCTGATGTCACCACCGTCTATACACAGATTACCGGTAGCCTTGATACCGTCCGATGCGGCACCGGCAACATCAATGCTCAGTGCACCACCCTGCTTGTAGACATTTACCGCCTGCACGCCATCGCATTTGTCATTGACCGACGAGACAGAGACACTGCCGCCAAGCATTACAAAATCACCCTTCTTGCACTTGATTACATCCTTGGACGATGTAGCGCAAAGGCTTCCCCATCCAAAGATGAATGAACCGTTGGCGAGGACTGCATTGTTCGGAGCACCGTCCAGCGACAGCGACATACCATCCACATATAGGGTTCCTGTACAGAACACGGCACTGCGACGGGTTGCACTCACAGCCAACGCACCGTCACAAAGCACGGCATCACCCATCAGCTTAACGGCAGCCGACTGGTTATCGGCCTTTACGCCCGATGAAATATCCGCTATGCGGCAACTGTCCTTGGTGCGCAGGAAAATCGTCTCCTCCGAAGACACCTGTAACGTATTCCTCTCACGCGCAACGAGCGACAGGCCGTCGAGAGTGACAAGCAGAGAGCCTTTGCTGATGATTGTCAACGAACCATCGGACGAAGCACCCCTTACCACAAACTCCACGCCAGGAAACTCCGAGCGCAACACTATATCGGCACCGTTGATTTCGGCTGTAACACCCGCCGGCAAATCAGAAGTCCTTACCGCACCATCGGCAAAAGCCACCTCAACCACATTGCCGTACAACGATTCATTGAGCCTTGGCACATCATAGCCATTATTTGACGCTACCACTGCCGGCAAGTCAAAAGGCAACTGCACCTCGGTCTTGTCGCCATTCACATCACCGCATGAAAGCAACGAAAAGGCCACTGCAAAAAGAGACAGGCCATACCTCATAAAAAAACCATTTTTCTTCATCATATCACTGATTTACAAAGACCGCGCACATGATATTGCACAGTCTATCCACAAAAATTCGGCGCGAAGATAGCAATAAAATCCATTCCGTTATAATAAATTTTACCAACGTATTCTAATGCCATACCAAAGCCCGATATGTATAAACAAAAGGAGCACTGAGTCTTTTTGATTAAATTTAGCAATAATATAGGTGTTGACCCAAAATGGCTTTGTCATACTGAGCGTAGCGAACCAACGGTCGACGCCCGAAGGGGCTAAAGTCAAGTATCCCTATTCAGTGCGCTCTTGAGATCCTTCACGTTCGTTCAGGATGACAAGTTTACGCAGAAAATAAAACATGGGTCAACAGCTATGTTGTTACCTTAAATTTTAATTATAATAATAGGCTGAACTTAAATTCAAGTCCTATAGTTCTCCTCTTGCT
>JAFYWE010000101.1 GCA_017558165.1 Bacteroidaceae bacterium | reverse complement strand
GTATCAATAAGGGCGCGGCTGCTGGAAGCGAAAAGTGTATTAACTGGTTGAAGAGCTAGTTGGGTTGGGTGTAATCTAATTTCATGATAAAAGTGGGTAACCTGTTTGCTTTTTAGGTTACCCACTTTCTGTATAATAGCTACCCATTGAATCATTTGTGGTTATTCGTGGTGGGAGGGCAGTTTGTTGATGATTGTATATGCTCTGTAGAGCTGTTCCACGAACAGCAGGCGTATCATCTGGTGCGAGAAGGTCATCTTAGAGAGTGACAGCTTCTCATGTGCGGCGTCGTATACCTTGGGGGCAAAGCCGTAAGGGCCGCCCACGATGAATACAAGGCGCTTGGTCGATATGTTCTGCTTGTGCTCGATCCATGCCGCGAATTCAGTGGAGCGGTACTCCTTTCCGCCCTCGTCGAGCAACACCACGCGGTCGCCAGGCTGCAGTGATTTAAGTATAAGCTCGCCCTCCTGTTCCTTCTGCTGTGCCTCGCTAAGCTTCTTGGCGTTCTTCAACTCAGGGACGACTGTCATCTCAAACTGTGTAAAGTGGCTCACGCGCTGGGTGTAGTCCTGTATGCCGGCTATGATGTTGTTGTCCACGGTGCGGCCAACGACAAGTAGTGTGATCTTCATTGGTGTTACTGTAAATTTACCCGCGAAGATAAACAAAAAAAGCCTTTGCTTTTGCACTAATTACGGGAATTGTATATCTTCGCAAAAAATATAAGCAACAATATGGCTGTTGCCCCAGCGTGATTTGTCATGCTGAGCGTAGCGAAGCATCTCTATTTTACAAGTCTTTAGATCCTTCACTTTGTTCAGGATGACACGTTATCTGAAAACACTATTTTGGGCCAACATCTATATCATTACCAAAATATATGTTATTATGAACGTAAAAGACGAACTTATCGATAAGCTTATCGATCTTGCATTCGCCGAGGATATCGGTGACGGTGACCATACTACACTCTCGACTATTCCAGCCGAGGCGATGGGAAAGAATATGCTCCTTATCAAGGAGGATGGTGTGCTTGCCGGTGTTGAGATGGCAAAGCGCATCTTCGCGCGTTTTGACGAGTCGCTTCAGGTTGAGGTGCTCATTGAGGATGGCGCAGAGGTGAAGAAGGGCGACATTGCAATGTATGTTACCGGTAGCGTGCGTTCGCTGTTGCAGACAGAGCGTCTCATGCTCAACGTGATGCAGCGTATGAGCGGAATCGCGACCATGACACGCAACTATGTACGCCAGCTTGAGGGAACTAATACCCGTGTGCTCGATACCCGCAAGACTACTCCGGGTATGCGCATCATGGAGAAGGAGGCTGTACGTATAGGTGGTGGTGTGAATCACCGTATCGGTCTTTTCGATATGATTCTCATCAAGGATAACCACGTTGATTTCGCAGGTGGCATTGAGCAGGCTGTGCAGCGTGCAAAGGACTACTGCAAGGAGTGCGGTAAGGAACTCAAGATTGAGGTTGAGGTGCGTACGCTCGAAGACTTGCAGAAGGTGCTTGACATGGGTGGAATCCACCGCATTATGTTCGACAATTTCGATACTGACAAGACCCGCAAGGCTGTTGAGATGGTTGCTGGTCGTTTCGAGACCGAGTCATCGGGCGGTATCACATTCGATACTTTGCGTGACTATGCTCTCTGTGGCGTGGATTACATATCTGTAGGTGCCCTCACTCACTCGGTGAAAGGTCTTGATATGAGCTTCAAGGCTGTGCAGTGATTGCATTTGTTGATATAATTGTACTATCTGCTGATTCCATATATTGAGAAGCTGTTTAAATTTCTTTCAAAAATATTATTTACATTGTCCTCAAGAAGTGCTTGTCTTTTTATGCCCTTTGTTGCACGAACCCACTCCCGCTCGGCAAAGCAAGTAAACTTTCTTTGCTCTCGCTTACTCGTGGCTTTGTTGCCTGTTTTTCCCTTTTTCGCAGTTACATAGCCCGCTATGCGCCTTTGAAAAAAGAAAAAACATTCTAAAAAAGTTCTATAAAAATTTCAAGGACATAAATTTAAACAACTTCTGAGTATCGGGTAAAGTTCGTATATTCGCGGTTGCGGTGGGTGACGTGAACAGTTCCCGTCCTCATTACTTAAAGGAATCGATTATGGCAGGTAGGCTGAACAGGAAATATACCGAGTATCTCATTTATCTCATTTTCTGGGGAACATTGCTGTTTTCCCCGGTGTGGGGCAGCATATTGGGCGGTTCAAAGGTCCAGGTGCGATGGGATGAGCTGGTGCAGTTCTGGGAGTTCCTTATCCCGGCGGCGATTCTGTTTGTCATAAACAATAGTATATTGGTACCCTTCTTCCTTATAAAAAGGAGAGGAGGGTACTATATTGTTTATATACTGTGTGTGGTGATGGCTTTGGCGCTGGTCTATACTTTTTCTCCTGATGACGGTCCTGGCGCTCGACCACCCCGTGTGGTGGATAGGCTGATGCACGACAGACGTCCTGGCGAACAGGACTTCGTTGATGCCGATGTGCGCCCGCTCGATGGCTATCCGCTTGGTGAACAACGTATGGTGCCCCCTCCCCGCAGGGGACGCCCTGAGCCCGCTCTTCTCTTTGTGATTTCAAATCCCGGAAGCGTGAGGCTTCTGCTGGTGCTTTTTGTACTGGTGTTCAATATATGTGTGCGCTTGAATCTCTTTGTAATCAGTCGTGACGAGACGTTCAAGGAGATGTGGCAAGAGAAACTCAAGGCCGAGCTGGATTATCTCAAATACCAGATAAACCCGCATTTCTTCATGAATACCCTCAACAACATCCATGCGCTCATTGACATAGACAAGGAGAAGGCGCAGGGGACGGTCATGGAGCTTTCGAGAATGATGCGGTATGTGTTGTACGATGCATCATCCTCGTTCGTACCATTGGATAAGGAAATCGCTTTCATGGAGAGCTATATCGACCTGATGAAACTCAGGTATACCGACAAATTGGTGGTGACGTGTGATTTCCGGAATGATGGCGTCAAAGAGGTCTATGTCCCGTCATTGATGCTCATTGTCTTTGTCGAGAATGCCTTCAAGCATGGTGTGTCATATAACATGAACTCATATGTACATGTCTCGGTAAATGTAGATGAGGCAAGTGGTGTGGTCGTGTTCGAGTGCAGTAACAGCTGTAGCGTCAAGTCCCGCAACTTTGATGACGGATATGCCGGCGTGGGTGTGGAGAATGCGCGCAAGAGATTGGAACTTCTGTTTGCCGACAAGGCGTCATTGGATATTGAGGATACCGGCGACAGGTATAATGTAGTACTTGAAATTCCTATATGTTATGATAAGATGTATAATTGTTGATGATGAGCCACTGGCTGTGATACAGTTGCAGAAATATGTTGAGCGCGTCTCTTTTCTTGAGTGTGTGGGGGTGTGCAATAGCGCGGCTGAGGCTATGGATCTTCTTGCCCGTGAGGCTGTGGACGTTATGTTCCTTGATATCAATATGCCCGATGTAAGCGGAATCCAGTTCGTACGTTCGTTATTAAGCTCTCCTTTAGTGGTGTTCACTACCGCGTATTCCGAGTATGCACTCGAGGGCTATAAGGTTGCTGCCGTCGATTATCTTCTCAAACCTATCAGTTTCGATGATTTCCTCAGGGCTGCCAACAAGGTGAAGACTGTCTGTATGGGAATGCGTTCTTTGAAGGATGAGGCCTCTTTGGCTTCCTCGGCGCAGCATACCGATGACTCGCTCTTCGTGAAATCCGACTACCGTATAATACGTGTGCCCTTCAACTCGATCATCTACGTCGAGAGTATGAGCGAGTACGTGCGCATATTTGTAGAGGGTAAGTCAAAGCCTATTGTCTCATTGTTGAGCATGAAGAAGATTGAGGAGGTGCTGCCTGCTGATGTCTTCATGCGTGTACATCGCTCCTATGTGGTAAACCTGTGCAAGATAAAGGAGGTTTCGAAGATGCGCATCATCTATGATGGTGATGTTGCGGTCCCTGTAGGTGACATGTATAAGGATGCCTTCTATGATTATGTTGACCAGCGTTTTATAGGCAAGAACCGCTGATTGCTGATTATGTCGTACGTGGCCGAACCGTATGGCCTCATTGCTTGTTAGAGTGTATATAAATGATTATAGCAATGGGACATGATGTTTTTATGCGGCAGGCAATAGCGCTGGCCGTGGAGAATGTGGAGAATGGCGGCGGCCCTTTCGGGGCGGTAATTGTAAAGGATGGTGTTGTGGTAGCTACTGGTGTCAATAGGGTAGTTCCCAATAATGACCCTACGGCACATGCCGAGGTGAATGCCATAAGGGCTGCATGTGTAAAGCTCGGTACGTTTGACCTGAGCGGTTGCGTGATATATACCTCGTGCGAACCATGCCCCATGTGTCTTGGTGCCATATACTGGGCGCGTCTTGACAAGATATACTATGGCGCTACGCAGGTCGATGCCGCTGCAGTTGATTTTGACGATTCGTTCATCTACCGCGAACTTGAATTGAAACCCGCCGACCGTGACAAGCCTGTTGAGAATATGCTCCATGCCGAGGCGCAGGCTCCTTTCAATGCCTGGCGCGCCAAGGCCGACAAGGTGGAGTATTGATAACGATAGAGAGATGAAGGTACACCTTCATCTCTCTATCGTTATCTCGTATGCGTCGTACATGACTGCGCGTCCGCCGAATCTCTCCTTGTTGGCTATGAGACCCTCATTGAGCACGTGTCCGCCCTGTTCGGTGGATATTCCGAAGTCAAGGTACTCCATGTGGGCGAAGCGCTCTTTTATAAGGTACGTGTAAAGGTGGTCCATCACGCCGATCTTCCGCCCGGCATCTGTCGTGCTGATGTATTGCAGGTGTGCCACGTTTTTCATTATATATACTACAACGCCTCCCAGGGTGGTGTCATCAAGGTCGGTGACCCTGAACAACTTGATGTTGTCCGGGAATCTGCTGTGCAACAGCTCTATTTCGTCAAGACTGTGTACCGGCGTCACGTCGTATTTGTCCTGCAATCTCCCGGTCAGTACGTTCCAGAATGTGGCGTAGTTGCTGTCCTCAGTAATCTTGAGTTTTTCGGCCTTGGCGGCGGTCATCTTGCGTCTACCTTTGAATGGCAATGCGTCGCAGAGCTTGATTGACGATGAAATCTTGCGCTCGGTGAGTCTTGCACCCAATCTGAACAGCGCGTAAAGATCTTCCTCGCTTGGGTACTGATGGTATATGTATGGGATTGTCCTGTATATGATCTTCTTGGCGTTGCTGTTATTGCGGTAATGCTCGATTATTGAAGAGAGGATTTCCAATACCAGTGTAGATGTAGCTTCGGTATCGATGATGAGGCTGCCGTATGTCAGCCCTCCGTGTGATACCACGGTGTCCTTTTCTTCGTGTAGGGTAGCGGGAGCAACGCGCAGAGCCTGTTGTCGTTGTAAATCATCAGCGACGCATCGGTAAACCTCTCCTTGTGGTAGTCCATGTAATCACGCTCAAAAAGGAACGTGCCGTTCTTTGATGTCTTTACAAAGGCATCCCACTCCTCTTTATGAAGCTCATTGTATTGGATGATTTCTATTGACATGTGTGGTGTTGGAGTTTTTTATAGGTATTCCTTGTCTGTCCTTTCAATAAGCGTCTG
>JAFYWE010000100.1 GCA_017558165.1 Bacteroidaceae bacterium | reverse complement strand
CAGATACAGGTGTGTCTTGTTGAACGGGCGGTATTCCCAACTGAAAAGGTTGTTCAGGAAGAACTCCATGCCGGCATTGTCGAAATCGGCGCTCATTCCAGGAGCCTGTGAGTGTGCAGCTACAAGTCCCATTCCGAACTCCAAGTTGTTCAGGAGATTGAACTCGAAATTGGCATATGGTCTGTATTGTTTCTCTCTTTGCTTCTCCTGCTTTACGAACGGTATGTTGAAGTCCCAGTTTGAACTGGTCTCCTTATATACGGTTCTTGTCTCATTGACAATGCTTTGCTGCTGTATCTTGAAAGTGTAGCCCTCCTCTCCTTCTTTGGTGATGACGGTACTCTGCATCTTAGAACTCTTTGTGAATACAATCCTGTCGGCGTCTTCAAATACCACCCCCTTCTCAAAATCGCACTCCTTGCCATCTGTGCTTATTGTGCATGTATCCTGTGGTGCCATCGTGGAATGTGTTATTGATATCTTGTACTCCTCGCCATCCTGTACGCCCTGGACCTCAAAGCAGTATCCCTCCTTGTTCTCTGTAATGCGTATAAGTTGCGGGGTGGTGATTTCAAGGTTTCCCTTCTCCTTGCTCCTTGCATATTGCTTGGCTTGTGTCCTGATGCTTGTCTCCGTCTCCTTGCTCTCTGTCTGTGCCTGTGCTGTGAATGCTCCAATAAGCACCAGTGCTGTAAATAATACTCTTTTCATATTGTATGTCTTTTTTGTTTTCTATTTGGGGTTATCAAGCGGTTCTCATTTCTGGAACATCTTTTTAAGTTCTGTCAATGTCGGGTATCCCTCCATATACACTATGGTTATCTCGCAGGGCTCGTCATCGCGTAACGAGCTGTTGCGGTAGAATAGGTATCGGTATTTTCCTTTACTGTCGGGCTTGAACTGGTAGAAACCGTAATATAGCCTTCCGTTGATGTAGCCGCACTCCTTGTCAATAGCCTTGTGTTCATGATCTTCAATAATCTCCTCGGCGTGCTCGAAGAGCCTGCGGTCCCTGGTTGTCACGGTACTGAAGAGTGTGAGCTTGTATGGCTTAAGGCTGTTCCCCTCGATGCAGGATGAGCTCATGTGGTTGGAACTCTTCCCGTTGAAGATATGGCTGGCCTGTATCTGTGCTTCGGCGACAAGAGCCATGGTGAATGCTATGATTGTGATTATGAGCCGTTTCATATTTGTTGTTCTCGTTTTATTTGTTGTCACTCAATGAAAACATTGAGGTTAGCTGTTTCTCGATGTCGTTGCCTTTTGTGGTACTGCATATCATTGCCATAGCCTCGTGCATCTGGTTAAGGGCAATCTCCTTGTCATTGTATTCCTTGCCGTTGATGCATGCTATGTAACGTTCTCTATCAGTAGTATGTGTGTTGTGGTCTGTCAATTTGCCGGCAATTCCAATGGTGGCAATTATTGCGATTGTTGCCGCAACGCCCATCCAGCGTCTCCTTGATATGGTATATGTTCTCTTTTTATGGTACTTCCCGCTTTTAATGGCCTTTGCCGTGGAGAGGTATCCAATAACAGCCTTTATCTCGTTGAAATCTGCAGTGTTACTCTCGTCCGTGGCAAGGAATGCTCTCAAAGCCTTCTCCTCTTCGGGTGTAGTAGTGGCATCAAAATATCTTTCCACTATATCCAGCCATTCAGCTTTTGTCCTTTTGTTCTCATTCTTCATGTCCGGCCTCCTTTCTGTAGCATTCCCTGATTCTTTTTCGGGCTCTTGAGAGATTCATCCTTACTGCACTCTCCGTTGATGAGAGCTTCCTGGCAATCTCTTCAATTGTGTAGCCTTCTATCTCCTTCAGTTCTATTATCTCTTTCTGTTGTGGTGTAAGTCCGTTTTCTATAATCTTTTTTACCTCGTTGTACCTCTCTTCCCGTTCGCTGTTGTTGCTCTCGTCGCATCTGTCGTGTTCCTCGTCAATAGGTACGGTGGCTATCCTACGCTTGCGCATGTTGTCAATGCATATGTTGCGTAGGGTGGTTGTGGTGAGCGCTTCGGCCTCGGCTTTGCTGTCAATGCTGTCGCGCCGGGGCCACAGACGGCAGAAGGCATCCTGCAATGCGTCGGCTGCATCATCCTCGTCGGGGAGGATATGCATTGCAATACGGAGGAATTTTTTCCGTAGTGCCGTGAATGTATATGTCAGTATGCTTTCGCTCATCTTTTTCAGTTGTTCCTATTATGTAAACGTGGAAAAGCATGTAGTGTAACAGCTTTTTCAAAGTTTTTTATAAAATTAATTATTTATTGCTTTGAATGTGACAAATCATGGACCAATAAATGAAAAAAGAGTCAGCTTCTGTGGAAAGCTGACTCTTTTTCGTATTCTATATTTTGATTAGAAATACTTGTATGCGTTGTTCTGCTTTGGATAGAGCTTGTTGAGTGCGTTCTCAAGTGTACCCAATGACTGGTTTACGTTGAGCTGTGACTCAATCTTGTTCTTCTCGGCTGTAGCATTGAATGTGCTGTTCTTTGCATCCTTTGCCTTAACCTCGATTACGTAAACGCCGTTGATGCCCTTGAAAGGTGCGCTTGTCTCACCTACGTTCATCTTTGCTGCTACAGCGCCGATAGCGTACTCATCCTGCATTGTTGAAGAGATGTTGGTTGGCTTGCCGAACTCAACCTTATCAACATTGTATGTAGATACCTTGCTGTTGTTCTTGAGGTCGTTAACCTTCTTGCCGTTCATCTCCGCGATAACCTGAGCCACAGCCTTGTCGCCCTGGAGCTCTGACTTGATGTAGTCCTTGAGTGTGAGGCCGTTGTAGATCTCGCTGTCGAGTGACTTGTATCCCTTCTCGTTGATGTTCTCGAGTGCGATAGCCATGAAGCAGTCATCCTCACCGCACTTTCTGATGTCTGAGATCTGGCCAACCTTTGTTGCCTCGTTGTAGATCCAGTCAATGAACTCGCCTGTCTTCTGTACACGTGCAATGTTTGCAGCGCCTGTTGTCACCTGCTTCTCTGGGAGAACGAGGTATGTACCCTCCTGGTTTGCCTTCTCCTCGAGTTCGGCGAGGTTCTTGCATGAGCCTACGAACTTGCAGAACTTGTCGTACTCCTGGTTGTATGTCTCGTTGCTGAATACCTTCTCGCGACGGATAACAAGTGTGTTGTATGCCTCAACCTTACCCTTCTTCTCGATAACCTGGAAGATGAGCTTGCCGTTGAAGCTCTGTACTGTAATGTCTGTAGCGAAGTATTTGCCTACGGTTGCATTGTAGATCTCCTTCTGGCTGTCGATATCGTCGAAAAGACCTACGATGTCGTTTGCGTTTGAAGTGCAGATTGTCAAAGAGTCGAATGTCGCCTGATAGTTGCTTGCAACAGCCTTGAAGTCAGCACCGCCGTTGAGGAGGTTAACGAGGCTGTCAGCCTTTGCCTCAAGGTCACCAGCTGTAGTATCGATAGTGATGGCGCGGATGAGCAGAGTGTCAGGAATCATGGCCTTCTCGATGTTCATGTATACGTCATAAGTACCGATGAGCTTGTTGCCGTTGCTGATGGTGTTGTCTACCGGACCGTAAACCTCGTTCACGTCAAGTGTGTCGATTACCTTTGCCGCATATGGGTCGATGAGGCTCTTTGTCAAAAGGAAGTTTGTGTGTGGAACCATGCTGCGTGAGAAACGTACGAGCTTCTGGTAGTTGTCATAACCAGCCTTCAATGTGTCGGCATATGATGTCATGTCCTTCTTGAGGTCCTCAAGATCCTTGCTGCTTGGAACAACCTTTGTAACTACGTACTTGATGTCACGTGTCTCCTCGGCGTTCTTGAAGATTGGGCCGAACTCCTTGTTCTCCTTGTGGTAACGTGCAATCTCCTCCTCGCTTACCGCTATGCTGTCGCCAACCATCTTGCTGTATGGGTAGAGAGCAACGTCAAGTGTGTAAGTGTTGTTGTTCAGGTCGAAGTTCTTCTGTGCAACAGCTGGGTTTGCGATTGTACCGTTCGCAACCAAAGCGTTGATCTTGTTGCGGAGGATCTCGAGCATGATCTCCTTCTCCATGTACTTCCAGCAGTTGTAGAAGATAGCGACATTCTGGTCAACCATGCCTGCAGCCTTCTGCTCGTCATATACCTGAGTGAGCTGTGCAAGGAAATCGAGGTTGAAACGGCCGTTTGAGTTGAGTGGGTTCTGGGCCGATGCTGTCTGCATCACGAACAGGCTCTTGCCGTTTGCGAGAACGTGGTTCATCTCCTCGGCTGTAACGGTGATACCGAGTTCCTCGGCATACTGGTTGTAGAGTGCGCTGTTAGAGAGAAGCTCCCAGATGACAGCCTTTCTGCTCTCCTCAGGAACATCGAAGCCTGATACTCTGCAGAAACCGTCGAACTCGTTGTAGATATCCTGATAATCCATTGCATCGAGTTCCATCTCGCCGACTGTGCCGACAGAAGTGTCTACTGAGTGTGAATCAAACAGCTTTACAGCATCGCCTGCAATGAATGCAAACAACGCAATGCCCACAAAGATAACCAAAAGTGGTCCTTTGTTGCGTAGATTTTGTAGTGTAGCCATAAATTTAATGTTATTTTTTGTTTTTAATTTTTTGCAATAAACTTCGCAAAGTTAGTAAAATGCTTTGGATTAATTGTTATAAATGAATGAAAAACTTGCAACAAAAAAAGGCAAAATAGTGCATTGTCTGCATTATTTCGCCCTTTTTATCCGTGATTGTATACAAATGTCTTTCAATTTGTAACGGACATTTTTTGTAGATTGTCAATTTGCTATGGACAATTTGACCAATTCGATCTTCGTGCTTCTCAATTTGATGGCCCTGATACGGAATTTTCCAATGCTTATAGTCTCGTTCAGCTGTGGAAAACGCTGGTGGTGTGCGAGTATGAAACCGCCGAGGGTCTGGTAGTCGTCCGACTCCGGTATGTCCAGGTCGAACATCTCGTTTATACGCTCTATCTCAAGGCGTCCCGACAGGACATACTCATTGTCACCGATGGACTTGGCTACAAGGTTCTGGTTGTCGTGCTCGTCCTCAATCTCTCCGATAATCTCCTCCACAAGATCCTCGAGTGATATGATGCCCGATGTACCGCCGAACTCGTCGATGACAACCGCCAGGGATTTTTTCTGTTGCATGAGTGTGCGCATCAGTTTCTGTGCCGACAGTGTCTCGGGAACGTACGGCATCTTGCATATTTTCTGCTGCCACTTCTTTCCAAGGCGGAAAAGTTCCGATGAATGTATGTATCCTACGATGTTGTCGATGTTCTCCTGGAAAACCACAATCTTTGAGTGTCCCGATTCGATGAATACCGACTTGAGTTCCTCAAGAGGGGTGTTTATCTCAACGGCGTCAATCTCTGTTCGCGGAACAAAACAGTCTCTTACCTTGATGTTGGAGAAATCGAGCGCATTCTGGAATATGCGTACGTCGTTGTCGATGTTCTGCTCTTCATCGGCGTTCTCTATTGAACTCTGTATCAGGTTGTTCAGTTCTGTTTTGGAGAATGTGGTGTCACGGGCCTCATCCTTTATCCTGATGTTGAACAGGCGTAATATCAGGCATGAGCATATTGTCGTGAATCTTGAGAATGGGTACAGTATAATGTAAATAGGGTAAGTTATGAGCGCAAAACGCTTTAGTGCGCTGTTAGGGTCAATCCTGAAAAGTGCCTTGGGTATGAACTCGCCTGTGAAGATTATGACTATGGTCGATACTATTGTCTCCAACAGCAATCTTACTCCCTCGTTGTCCGATAAGCCTGAAAGTACTGTCGCATTCAGCAACTTCGCCATCAATATACCGTAGATGACAAGCACGATGTTGTTGCCTACAAGCAGGCTCGAGATGAAGTTGTTGCTGTTGTCATAGAACTTGTTTATGATGCCCGATGTCAGCGAGTCTTCATTGCGGTCAATGCCGTGCAGGAGCTTGTTCGATGATACGAAAGCAATCTCCATACCCGAGAAGAGTGCGGAGAACAATATCACGACAATAAGCAAAAGTATGGTTGTTGTCATCCCGTGTCTGTTATTCTTTGATGGTGTATATGCCCTTGGTGTTCTTGATCTCCCAGAGTGTCATGCTCTGGTTCGATGAGAACCCGGCGCCTTCGGTCACCTGGTCTTCCTGTTCGATCTTTATGTAGGCATCGGAGTATATCTTCTCGTTCTCCTGGTCCCAGTACATTAGGTCCGTGTAGAAACGCTCGTTCTTCTGATTCCTGATGTCTACGTTGCCAATGAGTTTCCACAGCTGCTGTGAGCTGTAATAGTACGCGGTGTCGCACTTTATGGTTGCCTCGACGTTCATGTCAAGGTCATACTTCTCAAGGTACACGCCTTTTTCGAATGCCCAATAGGGCGGCTGTCGCTTGTCGAAGACTAGCCACTCCTTGGCGTCAATCCTGTAGCTGATGCGTCCCGAGTCGCTTATGAGTGTGCTCACATCATATGTACTCATTACTGCGAGTGAGTCACGGCACTCTATGGCAGGGGCATTAAACTGTTTTTCCTGACACGAGGCCAGGAAAATCAGTACAACAACCGCCATCGAGACGATTGTTGTACCTGTCAGTTCTTTACGCTTATTAGCGGATCTTTGTAGTCTCATTTATCCAACCGCCGATTTTAACGCTTCTTCCGGCCTCATAGCCTCTCATGAAGAGGTCCTCAACCTTTGGAGTGTACTTGCTGTATGTTGCGATCAGCTTGTCGGCCTCTCTCTTTGATGATGGGTCAACAGCCTTTGCACGGTCAAGACGGTCAAGACACAAGTAGTATGTACATGCGTTCAGCACGTCATCCTCGCACCACTTGTTCGATGCGCCGTAGCACTGTGCGATGAGGATGTGTGGCTGGCCGTACTTTGAGTTGAACTCAAGTGCCTTGTTTGCGTAGCTACGTGCCTTGCCATAGTTGTGGAGGCTGTAGTAGATGAGACCTACCTTGTAGCAGAGCTCGGCCTTTGTTGTGATAGAAGCCTCGAGCTCGATAGCCTGGTCGAACAACTCAAGTGCCTTCTCAATCTCACCCTTCTTATAGTAACGGTAACCGCAACCCATCGCAGCCTTCGCTGTAGGCTCGATTGCAAGAGCGTACTCAGATGCTGTGAGGTATGTGTCCTCGTTTGTACACTTCAACATACTCATTACAGAGATTACCTTGTTGAGGTACTCGATGTTGTCCTTGTTTGCATCAAGTGTAGGAGCATAGATCTTGCTGAGGTCCTCGCAAGATGCGGCACCACTATTGATGAAATAAGCGTCGATGTTGCTCTTAGAGATACGTGACGCGTCAATCATCTTGCCATAGCCGATAGCATTGAGGCTGTCCTTGGGGTTACCCTCCTCCTGATACTTCTTCTCGCAACGCTCGATGTTGTCATGGTACTTGTCAAGAACCTCAACGATGTATACCGATGCGTTGAGGTAGTCCTCGATGATCTGCTCACCGTGGTTCTTGTCCTGTTTGTACTTTAGGGCAGAGTACTTCATGAAGCGCTCTGTAACTGCATACTCAGACTGGCCCTTCTCCATCTCTACTGACTGCGCGAGCATGTTGTAGATGGTGTCAACCGGTGCGTTCTCGTAGTACTGGATGTATGCGATTGCCTTCTTGCCAAGTACCTGTCCTGCCGACAGCTTTGACTTTGTAATCTCCTGGAGCTTGTCAATGTACTTGATCTGCTGGTCATACACCTTCATAAGCTCGCTGATATACTCGCTCTTCTTTGCAGGGTCGCTCTCCTTCTTGATGAGCTCTGTAAGGATCTTGATACCATTTGTGTAAGTATCCACGCGTGCAACGGGGAACTCGTTGAAGATCGTCTTCCAAGAATTGTAGGCTGTGCCGAAATCCTTGTTGTTGATGTTTACGTTAACGATAGTGATAGTCTCGATACATCTCAAGCTGTCCTCACCCTGACCGAAGCGGTGGTCATTGGTGATACCGTTCTGTGCGCTTGCACCTGTTGCTACAAGTACAAGGAGTGCAAAAATAATTCTTTTCATCATTCTTTCTTTATAGCTTATAGTTTTGTCTTATTATCTTACCTTAAGTTTCATGAACCAGTTCTCGTTGAATGTTATACCGAGGTTTATCCTCAGGTAATTCTCGGCAATCATACCTGTTGATTTGGGTTCCATGTGTATGAACTGTCCCGAGAGGTGCAGGGTTGCATGGCTGCTCCTGTTATTGTTGTTGAAGAACGGCAACGAGATACCTGCGCTCACGCCATACTCCTCGCATCCTTTCTGGCCCTTGATCTCGGTGTATGGTCCGGCATAATATCCTCCGGCCCTGTAGCTCATCATCTTGAAGATGTTCTTTGACAGTCTTGACGGTGAGTACTCGGCACCCACAGAAACCTTGTTCCTGTCGATTCCCTTTTCGATACCGAAGAACGAGGATGAACTCCACTGCTGCAATGTGTAGTCTGCACCGAATTTCCACTCGTTCCTGTAACCGTATACAAAGCCTACTCCGTATGTGTGTGGCAACTTGAAACTGTTCTCGATGCTGTTTGTCTCACTTGAGGATGATGTGACATCCGTGATCTTGGCCTTCGCGTTAAGGTCATGGCCGAGTGAATATGTCGCACCGACGGTGATGTCATGCTCCTTTCCGAGTGCAGTTGTGTACTGTGCGCCGAAATCAAGCTTGTAGCTTCTCAGTGACACGTTGTAGCTTCTTGAGCGGTCGGTGCTGTTTGTGAAGTTAATTCCGACCTCATGTGTTATGTCTCCGTAGATATATGAGCCCATGACGCCGAGTGACACTCCTTTGACCGGCTCCCAACCCAATCCTGCATATGGCTGGTATATGCCACCGGTACCGGCGTATGAGTTTATGCTCTCCTCGTTCGTGCCCTTACCGGATGTGTTGCTGAATGAGTATCCCACTGTAGAGTAGGGAAGGTATCCTACCGACATACCAAGGTTCTTGCACACCCTGAACTGTATGGCGACATAGTCAAAACTCGCGTTCTTTGCATTGATGCTCTTCTCTCCCTCCTTGAAGTTCACATTCTGTAGCGAGAATCCAGCCTCAAACAGCATGGTCAGCGTGTCGGCCTGTGAGAACGATGCCGGGTTCAGAATGTTTATGTATTTGTTGCTCTGCAATCCGTATCCAAGACCGCCCATCTGGCGGTTGATACCCAGGCTCTGGTCGGCCAAGAGGCCTATGCCATAACGTGAGTATGGTGAATTGCTGCCGTTGTCGGCATTGGCTCCGGCAAATGAGAGCAATATGATTAGCAGTGCAAGTATCTTCTTATTCATTAGTGTAGTCTTGTAAAATTCTGTTCAGTCCTTTCGCTACCAGATATTTATCTGCAAAGATGCGACTTTTTATGTGATTAATCAATGTTTTTTCGTCTCCTCCAGTTAAAAAAACAAAACCGTCTCCATATTTCTCTTTGAATTCGCCGATGTAGCCTTCAATCTCGTGACATATTCCCCGAATGACACCGCTCCTTATCGCGGTCTCAGTGTCGTATCCGATGGATGGCGTATCCCCTTCCTTGTCAACGGTCGGCAGGCATGCCGTGTAGTCATGCAACGCTTTCAGGCGCATCCTTATCCCGGGTGCGATATTGCCGCCGTGATAGTTGCCGTTGCGGTCCACGAAATCAAATGTTATGGCGCTTCCGCTGTCAATGACAAGCAGGTTGTGCTCCGGTGCCTTGTCCCAGGCGCCTACAGCAGCGGCGAGCCTGTCGCTGCCAAGTGTCCCCGGTGTGCGGTACTTTATTGTCAACGGAGTCGGCGTGTTGCTTCCGAACCATATGACAGGGCATCCAAGAACCTCAAATTCCTTCTTCACGGTGTCGTCCAGTCCTATCACTGACGATACAATGGCTTTCTCAATCCCGAAATCCTTGCTCCACTCCTTGAGTATCCCGTATGAGCCGTTTTCCCTTCGTGAATGCAGGATAATCTGGTTCCCGTTGAAGAGATAGTACTTCGAGCTGTTGTTCCCTATGTCAATAATGAGGTTCAAGTCGTTGGTTTTAGTAAATCTTTGCAAAGATACGGCAAATTAATCTTGCTGCAAAATATATGTCATGATTTATTGTTAATTATACCTTGCAGTTGAATATTTACAATGTTTTGTGCATAATTATTAATTCATTGTCTATAGCTCCCAATCTTCGGATATTGTATGTTTGTCACTTACGGCGGATAATCGTATATTTGCATGATTAAATCGGTTGTGCCATCGGTTTGTGGCGCACGTCTTAATTTTTTTAAAGTGAAAAAGTTGTCGATTCTACTATTGTTCCTTGCGCTGTTGCTTGCAACGCCATTGAAAGCCGGGGAACCGCGTTTCTCGCTCCTTACCTGTTCGCCAAGTGAGGAGGCATATTCTCTTTTCGGTCACACGGCATTGCGTTATTGCGATGATGAGCGCCAGGTCGATATGGTCTATAATTATGGTTATTTCAGCTTTGACTCGCCTAATTTCGTGTGGCGTTTCATTCTTGGCCAAACCGACTATCTTGTGGCTTCCGTGCCTTACAGGTTCTTTATCCAGGAATATGGCGAGCGCGGGTCGTCGGTTGTCGAGCAGGTACTGGAGCTTACTCCTGCCCAGGTCGTGAGGCTGCGTCAGGCTCTTGACACAAACTGTCTGCCTGCCAATAGGGTGTACCGTTATAACTATTTCTACAGGAACTGTACGACAATGGCACGTGATATGTTCATCGGGGTGTTGGGCGAAGGCTGCAGTATTGTATATGGCAATGGACAGCAACCGATGACATTGCGTCAGGCCCTTGCTTCGTTTACCGCTGTGCATCCCTGGTATTCGTTCGGAATAGATCTGCTTATGGGTTCCGATATTGACAAGGCCGCTACACGCGGGGAACTCCAGTTCGCACCGCTGAACCTTATGGATGACATGGCCAAGGCAAACATTGTCGATGGTAATGGCAATGTCATTCCTGCCGTAAGGGATACCAATGTGTTGCTTGAGGAGAATAAGCCGGCATCCGTGCGCAACAATCTTACTCCCTTCAACGCCTCGCTGCTGTTGTTGCTCTTCACGTTTGTGATCATGCTCTGCGAACTGCGTAGCAATAGGGCATTCTGGGGCTTCGACCTGTTGCTTATGGCACTGCAGGGCCTTTCGGGTGTGTTGTTGTTGTTCCTGGGATTGTGTTCTGAGCACCCGGCCGTTGATGCAAACTATGTTATATTGCTACTCAATCCGTTGGCGCTTGTGCTTTTGCCTATCGTGTTGTACAGGATGATAAGGAACCGTTCGCTCACACTCATGTGGGTTCAGGTCGCCTTTGTCGCCTTGTTCTTCCTCTCTGGCATCATCGGGCTCCAGCACTATCCGGCTCCTCTCTATTTCTGTGCCGTAGCTATACTTGTACGTTCATTGTTCCACATATACAAGAAAAGAATATGCGAATTAAATATTGTATGATACTCATGCTGTTGGGAATACTTCCTTCTTTTGCCCAACAGGACCTGAAGTCACCGAAACTCTATATCAACATAACTGTCGACCAGTTGCGTACCGACTTCCTTT
This sequence comes from Bacteroidaceae bacterium, assembly GCA_017558165.1. GTDB lineage: Bacteria > Bacteroidota > Bacteroidia > Bacteroidales > Bacteroidaceae > HGM04593. The sequence goes on along the minus strand of JAFYWE010000100.1, from coordinate 1,421 downwards.
ATGAGTTCAGCGGGTTGTACGGCGAGGGTGGTTTCAAGCGACTGCTTCAGGACGGTAGGGTTTATCCAAATGCCTATTATGCCTTTGATAATGTTGACCGTGCATCGGCTACCGCGACGCTCTCCACCGGTACCTACCCTTATGTGAACGGTATAGTGGGTGAGAGCTGGCTTGACCGCTCCTCGTTGAGGATCGTGAATTGCGTCGAGGACCACAAGTATCAGGGTGTATATACGACAGTCCCCATGTCTCCGGTCAGGCTCAAGGCCATAACGGTTACCGATGAGATGAAGCGTGCTACACGTGGCAACGCCATTGTGTGTTCCATTGCCCCGAATGAGGATATGGCAGTGCTGACAGGCGGACACGCTGCCGATGCGGTGCTGTGGAAGAACAACTCCACCGGCTATTGGTGCAGTTCAAGCTATTATGGTCTCTATCCCTCTTGGGCTGCAGACAAGAATAAGGAGATACACGGCCGCTCAAGCAAATGGGAACCGTTGTACCCTATGGAGATGTACGGACATTTCGGTGATAAGCTTCCCGATGGGTTCAAGTACTCCTTTAACGGTATCAAGCACATACGTGAGTACAAGACCTCAGCCTGTATGAATGATGAGGTAACCGAGATGGCGATGGCCTATCTCAAGGCATCGCGTGCCGGAAAGGATGACATAGCCGATTGTCTTTCACTTACATACTATGCAGGTAATTATAAAGGCCAGTCAATGGAGGAGCGTCCTGTTGAGATCCAGGATGTCTATGCCCGCCTTGACAGGAACCTGGCCGACTTGCTTGACTTTGTCGACAAGCGCATCGGTCTTGAGAACGTGGTGGTTTCGTTGGCCTCTACCGGATATGTCATTGAGGGCAGTGAGGATGGCGCAAAATATCGCCTTCCCTCGGGTACGATTTATATGGACAGGATAAAGGGACTGCTGAATGTCTACCTTTGTGCGCAATTCGGCAAGGGGGATTATATTGAGGATGTCTATGGCCCGCAACTGTATCTTAACCGCAAGGCAATTGAGAGAATGAAACTCGACAAGCTTGATGTCATCTCCCATACAATAGAGTTCCTGAAATCGGTCGATGGAGTAGAGGATGTCTTTACCATATACCGCCTGGGCGGCATGCTCAGTTCCGAGATGCAGTACGTCAAGAACGGTTATAACCCTTCGGCGTCGGGTGACGTGTGGTTGCGCCCTATGCCGGGATGGAAGGTGGCTACTGATGTCGCTACGGAGCACAATATGACCTACCGTACTCCTGTCATGTTCCCTATCATAATATATGGCTGTGGTGTCAGGAGCGAGGTCGTCGAGAGCATGACACCTGCCAATGTACTTGCGGCAGAGATGGCACGTATCCTTCATATACGTCGCCCTAACGACAACAGTCTAAGAGTATTCTGATACATT
>JAFYWE010000099.1 GCA_017558165.1 Bacteroidaceae bacterium | reverse complement strand
GCGCACCCAACGCCACGTGTTTGTCGTAAAGACAGGTTCTCTTGTTTTCCATAAATCAGTCAGTAATTAAGTTTATAAGTTGTTCTTTAGTCAAGTTCATTATAGCGGCACTACAATCGACACCATCAAGTGCCTGTTCCAGTGCCTCGCGGTCAAGACGCACGCCCTTGAGCCTTGCAAGGAGCATGGTATCGATGTCACCCACGACAAAGAAATCACCGGCAAGGTTCACCTTACGGATGATACCGTCCTTGGCATCGATGCTCACGCGGAACTCGCCCACACCCTCAATGCGCATGTCCTTCACAATTGAATAGGCGGGGTTGTTGCCGTATATGAATTCAGGGGTATAGTATTCACGCTCTATTTCATGGATTGCAGCGATATCATCGTCGGTAAGCACCAGCTCATCATCGCACAGCTGGGTGCGGAAGAACTGTTTAAGTTCCTCTATCGACAATGATATATAGCGGTTGAGCGTAGTGATGTGCTGGCGTACTGACTCCACGCCCTTGCTCTTGAGCTTGCAGTCCGACGGTGTTGTAGCACGCGCCATATGCTCGAGGTTGGTATCGTAGAGCATTGTGCCGTGCACGATGCTGCGGCCGGGGAGGTGGTAGAAAGCATTGCCCGACACCTTCTTGCCATCGACAAGGATATCGTTGCGCCCTGTGGTGCGTGCATCCACGCCCAGTTTCTGCAGGGCGTGCTCCACCATAAGCATATAGCGGTTGAAAGTAAAGTTTACGTTTGATGAGGGAGTGATATATGAGAGCATGATATTGCTCTTGTCGGCAAAGACACAGCCGCCACCACTCTTTCTGCGATACATCTGGATACCGTTCGCCGTGCAGTAGCCCCTGTCAACTTCACTATCGAAAAGTTGATTGCGTCCAAAGATTACAGTAGGCTCTACCTGCCACATAAAAAAGTAGTCCTGCGCGGGTAATTCCCGTGCAACGTACTCCTCCATTGCAAGATAGAACGGCAGGCGATACTCCATCCCTGTGGGCAGTTTCACATGTATCATGTCATACAGAATGATTTCCCCACAAATTTATGAAATTATATTAGAAATGCAACTGGAATAACATTTTTTTAGATAACTGCCACAATTGTAACCGCCGACATTCACAAAGTCTCCTTGACTGCATATAGACAAAACGGAGTGCGAACCGATGTCCGCACTCCGTAGTAAGTTTCATTATAGGTTACTTGCGCTTTCCGATAGGGATGTTGATACCCATTGTGAAATGAGAATTCAAGTCATCAACAGGCAGGAACTGTGGGGTGACATTAGTTACCATATAATCACTGCCGATAAAGAAGCTCAGCAATGCCGGGTGGAAATTCAGCATCCATCCAAGACTTGTTCCGTAGGTACTGAAACCGCAATTCACTGTAGCCTCGAACCACTTCACTGGTGAGATGTTGAGATATGTGCGGAAATCGTTCCAGCGGTTGGCCTCAATGGAAGAAAAACCGTGCCCGTAAAGAACAGCTACCGAGAGAGGCTTGTAGAACGGCATACTGTACTCTGCACCAAGGTACATGGTAGTGTTCAACGAAGTCTTCTCTGAAGAGTTGCCGTCATAACGGAACTCCATCAACTTCTCGGCATCATCACCAAGACGCTCAAGTTCGTCATCAATAGTGTTATCCATATCATCGTAATCAACAGTACCAAAACCATCGAACTCGACCTTTCCGTCAGTGCTGTGAGCCTTCATCATATACTTCCAGTTGATTGAGCCAATATCGAGGATTGAAGCCGACACGGTAAGTCCCGGTACAATCTTGTCCATGTTGTATACGACACCAAGATCAAAGGCAAAGCCAGTTGCCGATGGCGCCATGTCACCTGTCTCAATGTCGTCAATAATACCATCCTCATCGAGAATTGCGTACGCCTCGCCCATTATGGCACCCTTGGCTGTAGCATAGCTCTCGACAAGCCAGCGATCACCATTGAGTTCCACATTGAGCTTGTCGACATTGATGTTTGCGTAAGCCAGACCCACAAGGTATTTGGCATTGACACCAACCCTGAGTCCCTCTATTACCTCACGTGAGTATCCGAGAGTGAATGCCGCATAGTTCATGGTATTCACATTGATACCGGAAATACTATACGAATTCTCCTGGAATCCTTTCTTCGCGAACTCGAACAGCGACTTAGGCAACGCCAGCATTGTAGATGAGTGAAGACTCAAGTCCATATTCACATAACCACCGAACGCACGGAAACCAAGCGCGAGAATAGACTCATCGAGGCCGAGACCGATGCGCGACACATCGGGCAGACCACCGAGGAACTCATTCTGGCCTACAGAGCCGCTCATGAAGGTTGTCAGTTCATTGTCACCACGTGTATAAAGGAAATTGGAGATACCAACGTTACCTTTTGTCCTCAAAGAGAGGTTTCCGGTCATCAACGAGAAGTATCCACGCTCGGCCTTCATCGCCGGGTTCAACTTATTGTTGTGGAATGTACCGTCAAGGAAGTAAGACGAGAGCGAACTCTGCGCCATGCCCGCGCTTGCACAAACAGACAGCAGAAGGGCAAGAATAGAATATTTAATCTTTTTCATAGCAATCATTCTTTAATGGGTTATTCGCTCAGGTCAGTCTCTATGTCACCGGTAATGTCAAACACGATGTCCGAAATCTTTATACCCTGCAGCGCAGATATTGCTGCCGAACCGGTCGTACAGTCCGAAGCCGCCTCAACCGAGATGACAAGTTTGTCAAGTGTAGAGAAGTCACCTGTACTGCTCTTTATGGCAATAACCACCTGCTGTGCCTCCTGGTCACTACCCTCGATATTACCGCCAAGACCGGCCTTGATGCTTACAGGCTCAACCTCGATTGTCTCAATGGGCTTCTCGTCCATATCAAGCGCCTTTACATTGAGCTGCATGCCGAGCGGAATTGTATTCAGCACCTCCATTCTTGCATCGATATGGATATTGGTAAGCATATCGAGATTCTCGCCGAAGCTGTC
>JAFYWE010000098.1 GCA_017558165.1 Bacteroidaceae bacterium | reverse complement strand
TCTCTCTCACCATCGTCATAGTCAGCCTCGTACTCAGCGTATACCTCCATCTTCTCACGAGCCTGTGCAATAGTAGGATTAATCACGTTCTCGCAGATAGATGTCACTGAGATTGGCTCGATGAGACCGTCAGCAACGTTAGCTGTGTAGATAGAGAAACCGAAATCAACTGGCAAAGAGAAGCCCTGTGTGTAGTCACCGGCCTCAAGAGCCTCCTTGAGTGACTTAGGGAACAGCTTGAGCTGGCCACGCATGTCGTAACCTACCCAAAGCTTCAATGGGCTCTCATACTCCTGCCATGCACCGCTTACATACTGGCGTGTAGCATAGGTTGTGAGCTCGAAGTCACCGTCAGCACGCTTTGTAAACTCGAACTCAGCGAGTGCAGCAGCTGAAGATGTAGCACGCTGCCAACCGTTTGTACCGTTGTAACCGTCAGTCCAGTTGTCTGGGTTACCAAAGTATGTCTCGAGGACAGGCTGGTAGATAACGTACTTACCCTCGTTACCTGCGATAAGCTGGATGATGTTTGTTGGAGATGCCACGGTCGCAGTACCTGTAGAGTAACCTGAAAGGGCTACATATACATTACCTGGACCTGTGTAAGGATTACCCTCGCTGTCAGCACCGTAAGACTCAGGACCCTCTACATAGAATGTGAAGAACTTGTTCTCATCTGCGAGCTCGGCAGCGTCAGTAACCTGTGTACCGAGTGAGTACTCGTACTCAGCGTAGAGCATATCCTCAGTGAAATCAACACCAGGGTTTGTAAGACCTACGACTGTAGGGTTGTTCTTGTCACTGCCTGGACGTGTGTACCATACGAGCTGGAATGCGTCAACTGGCTCCTCGAATGTGAACTCGAGGTAGTGATATGCATCTGGAGCAGCAGCACTCCATGTTGAGTGCCAGTAGTTACCACCCTCGATGACACCGTCGTTGAGGGCAGGGAAACCCTGACCGTCAGAACCGGCACCACCCATTGTGTTGTGGTCGGCATTTGAAGTTACAGAGTAGCTGATTGCCTCACCAGCCTCGTTGAGAATCTGCATCTCACCAAGTGCAAAACAAGGACCACCACCCTTGATCTCACTGTTAGGAGCTGTTGCGATTACAGTAAAACGCACACCCTCGGCACCAGCGTTCTTAACAAGAGGAGTCTGGCCTTTGTGCATAGCCTTACCACCCTCTGTTGTCATGGCCTCACCCTGTCCACAAGCGACAGTACGGCACCATGTCTGAGCCGATACTCCTACAAATGAAGCAAGCGCCAAAGCGCAAGTAAGAAATAAAGTTTTCTTCATAAACGTAGAATTAAGTTAATAAATAAGTTAATAGAATTTCCAATTCAACAGGATTGCGCGCATTGCGCATAACTATGCACAATACACCCAATATATTTTTCTCGGCAAAAGTGGGAATATTTTTTCTAATGGCAAACAAAATTCATATAAAAATATCTTAAAATCTTAAAAAAAGAGAAAAGCATATAAAATACTCTATGAAAACAAAATAAATAATAAAAAAAGTCCTACATTTGTATGCATTATGCATTATTGTGGCGAATTGTGAAAAGAAAAAAGTTTCTAACCTAATTTTAATAAAAGACTATGAGATTGAAGAATTTACTCCTGACATTGCTGGTCGCTCTCACTGCACTGCCATTGGCCGCGCAGCTCCAGGACGGCAAGGTCTATCGTTTCGTCAACAAGGCGAACACGAACATCGCTATGGAGGCTGCGTCTCCTACCGAGATCTATGGTTCGGCAAAGAGCAACAAGTATTCACACCTGTGGCTTGCCGAGAAGCACCCGAACAACAACAACGCGTGGTCTTTGCGCAGTTTGGGTAACGGCTTGTATGTAAAGCCAATGGGTACCAGCACAGTCTGGACATTCAGCTCGCAGCCTGCAAGCAACACAGTTCTCTACTGTGTTAACACAAGCGGCAACTATTACACATTCAACACATCGAACAGTTCATCTGGCAGCAACTGTATGCACTATGCGACCTCACAGGGTGGCGCAATCGTAGGCTGGAACACAGGTGCTGATGCGACACACTGGACAATCGAGGAGGTTACAATCAGTACCGAGGAGCTGCAGAAGAACTGGGACGAGCTCAACGCCTTCAACGAGGCACTCAGCAGCGAGAAGATCGCAGCTGTAGAGACAGCGCTCAACAACCTGTTCAGCGACAAGTCTTGCACAACCTTGAAGAAGAACTTCGCCAACGTGGCAGCCATCGAGGCTGATGCAGACTACAAGGTGTTGCCGGCAGAGCTTCAGGCTATGGTAAAGAAGACATTTACCGGTGACTGGAGTGAGGATAACTTCGACAGCAGCAAGCCATCTTGGGACAGCGAGCACGCGAAGAGATTCCGTATCCAGAGCATCGAGCCATACAGTATTGCAGGTGAGGTTACCGAGGCATTCGGCATCAACGCGCACATCAACATGGACAACCCTACCGGTATCACAGGTAACTACCGCCAGCACGTATACATCCTTGTAGAGGGTGAGATCAAGAGCGGCGCAGAGCTCTATGTGGGCTCACTCGTTGGCCATGGCCTGCTCAACACATATGACAGGGGTACCCAGTTGAAGGAGGGTCTCAACGTGATTCCTTTCCACGCTAACGGCAATACATTATATATTAATTACGTAGTACACACTTACCAGAACGGCAAGTTCGTGAACCCTCTCGAGAACTACAAGAATCTCAAGATCCAGATTGCCGGCGGTAACGTGAACGGTTTCTACAACGCAGTCGGTGACCACATCTGGGGCGAGCCTGACGACGACGATGACTGGCAGTACTACGAGGACCGCACTAACACAGAGAGTGCCACAATCCTTGGCAAGCGCCAGATCCTGCACTTCACAATGTGGCCTACAACCGTTACAAACGATGACGGTACATACGTTGAGAACAACTGTATGTCAAAATATCTCCCTAACAACATCAGCGTACCAGCAGGTACACCTTCAAAGCAGAAGGTCAACACGCTGATCGAGGCTTGGGACCGTATCCACCTCTCGGAGTTGGCTACAATGGGTCTCTTGAGCAAGGCCGAGATGGACTCACTCAACGCGCTCTATGCACGTAAGGACAAGAACTGGAAGGATGCCGGCGAGATCTACGACTACAGCGAGGCAATGTACCAGAAGCAGAACGGCGTGGACTACAGCAGATATTTCAACCACCACGGTATCGCATTGGGTAACTTCAGCGGTTACATGAGCGGTGGCTGGAGAAACTGTAACTACAACCAGAGCACAATGGGCGACATCATCGGCAAGATTGCCGTAAATTCCGGAGCTACATGGGGTCCTGCACACGAGATCGGCCACCAGCACCAGAGCGTGTTCACAGTGAACGGTCTTACCGAGGTTACAAACAACGCACACTCAAACATTGCCGTTTGGTATATGGGTATAGGTACTTCACGCGTGAACGGCAGCGAGGGTAACCTTGAGGCTCTTTACAACAACTACAAGAAGGGCAACCACTACCTGTTCCTTGCACAGGACGGCGGCTCACAGAACCTCTGGATCCAGACACAGATGTACTACAAGCTCTGGATGTACTACCACCTGACAGGTCACAAGACCGACTTCTTCCCTATCCTCTTCGACCTCAACCGTAAGAACAGAATGAGCAGCAGTGCTCTCGGCTGGATTGACGGCAAGGGCCACTCAAGCGGCACTGAGAGTATGCTCAAGTACTACAAGCAGGCTTGTGACGCCGCAGGCGAGGACCTCACAGAGTTCTTCCGCGCACACGGCTTCTTCGTACTCATGGACCAGCAGGAGCGTGGTGACTACTCTACAAGCTTCTACACACAGACACAGAAGGAGGTTGATGCTGCAATCGCATACGTAAAGGCGAAGGGCTACCCTGAGAACATCGCTCCTCTCTTCATCAATGACTGCGTTGCAAAGACAACATACAGCCATGACGGCAAGACAAAGCGCGAATACTGGGACAGCGAGACAGCCAACGGCAAGAACGCTAAGGTTGGTATGTACACAGACTTCATCGGCGAGGCTGCAGAGGCCAAGGGCTACCTTTACAAGGTAAGCGGCTCGAACCTCACTATCATCACCGACGGCGCATCTGGCGCAGTAGGTTTCATCGTATACGACGGTGACGAGCTTGTTGCATTCACAAGCAACTACACTATATCACTGCCAGCAACAGCCGTAAGCTATCAGGTATATGCCGTACAGGCCGACGGTAAGAAGGTTGCCATCAAGAGCGCGGCCGAGGGCGGTAACGAGGAGCAGCAGCTCAGCGCATTGACTTCGGCTATCAGCGCTGCACAATCAGTGCTTGCAAACACCACATCAACAGGTAAGGATGTGGGCTACTACTACGAGGAGGAGGTTACATACCTTCGCGAGCTCAAGGCTCAGGGCGAGGCTGCAAAGAGCAACGCCGACCAGAGCGTACACACATACGGTGAGTGGGCAGTACTCATCAACAATGAGATAACAAGACTCAGAAGCGACGAGTCGGCATACGTACGCATCAAGAGCAACAACGTATACCGTATCACCAACTCTGCATCAAAGAGCTACCGTCTCGGCTACTACAACGGTGCCCTCAAGGGAACAAGCAACGGTGAGGTTGCCGCGGCAAACAAGAACTGCCACTGGCAGATGGTATCTACAGGCAACGAGGGTGAGTTCTACATGAAGAACCTGGGTGCAAACATGTACATCACTACAGTTCCCCGCAACGCAGCTGCCACAATCGTATCACAGAACTCTGTAGGTTCGGCCAAGTTCACAATCAGATACAGCGACGGCAAGGTAGCATTCATGTGCAACGGCGACATGTCTACAGCCATCAACCTTGGCGGTGGTAATGCCATCATCGGTTGGGAGGCTACAGAGAGCAAGTCAATGTGGCTTGTAGCCCTGGTTGAGGACAATGCCTCAGAGCTTGAGAAGCTTGAGCTCGGCCAGTACATCAAGAAAGCCGAGAACGTTCTCTCTGAGGTTGCTGACGCTGACTACTACGTAGCATACGCAGAGAACATCGCGGAGTTGGCAGCTGCTCTCAAGAGCGCAAAGGAGAATGCCGAGGCAAACGTCGAGACAACAATCAACTACAGCAAGTACATCAACGCCATCAAGAAGGCTATCGCTGACCTTGAGGGCACATACGTACTCACTCCAAAGTCAAGCCACAGAGACAACATCCACTGGTACTACATCAAGAACGTAGACAAGAACGTTTACCTGTGCGCGAACGATGAGGATTGTGACGTGACAAGCGATGTTGACGTTGAGGACAAGGGTTATCTCTGGGCATTCGTGAAGACAGCCGAGGAGGGTGTATTCCAGGTATACAATGCAAAGAACCAGACATACCTCTACACAGGTACTACATCAAGAAGCCTTCTTACAACAGACGGTGCTGCTGACGCTACAAGATATGCAATCACAGTTAACGAAGACAACAAGGCACTCGTTCTCTCTAACGACGGCAAGAACTGGTACAACCAGAACGGTGTAGTCCGCATGTACAGGACTGCAAGCTACTGGAGACTCGAGTATGCAGGC
>JAFYWE010000097.1 GCA_017558165.1 Bacteroidaceae bacterium | reverse complement strand
GCTTGTCTTTTTATGCCCTTTTTTGCCTGTTTTTCCCTTTTTCGCAGTTACATAGCCCGCTATGCGCCTTTGAAAAATAAAAAAACACTCTAAAAAAGTTCTATAAAAATTTCAAGGACATAAATTTAAACAACTTCTTATTCAATTCTACAAAGATACGATATTTGACGCTGTCAAAGATTAGGCTTTTTGTTAATATTTATTAACGGTTGTGTGCGTGTTTATCTGCTACGCAACTCCCAAAAGGCGACGGCTGCCGCGGCGGCTACGTTAAGGGAGTCAACATTATGTGACATTGGTATGCGCACCACGTGGGTGGCCTTTGCGATGGTCTCGGCGGGGAGGCCCTCGCCCTCTGTTCCCATTACAATCGCCAGTTTGGGCAGAGTGGTGAGCACAGGGTTGTCAATGGATATCGAGTTGTCGGTAAGTGCCATTGCTGCCGTTTCAAAACCAAGGGCGTGCAGTTGCTCCAGACCGCCGTCGAGCCAGGTCCAGGTGACAAGGAAGACGCTGCCCATTGAGACGCGAACGGCGCGTCGGTTTAGCGGGTCGCACGAGTTGCGTGTGAGCAACACTGCGTCAATGCCCAGTGCGGCGGCACTGCGGAATATGGCACCTATGTTGGTGGTGTCGACAACGCCGTCAATTACCACTATGCGCCTAGCATTACGGCAAACCTCCTCGACAGGCGGTTCTACGGGGCGGCGCATGGCGCACAGTACCCCGCGCGTGAGGGTGTAGCCCGTAAGGTTTGCGAGTAGTTCGCGTTCTCCGGTGTATACGGGAATGTCGCCACTGCGCGAGATTATGTCGGCGGCGTCGCCTGTGATGTGGCGTTTCTCGCACATCATGGCAAGTGGCTTGTGCCCTGCATTGAGGGCTACGTTTATCACCTTGGGGCTCTCGGCAATGAAGATGCCTTCGGCTTTTTCGTGCTCCTTGCGCAGCTGTGCTTCGGTGAGCGTACTGAATATCTCGACTCCCGGGTGGTTGAGTGTTGTTATCTCTATTATCGGCATTTTGGTTGTTTATGGTAGCGCGAAGATAGCGATAATGGCTCCGGTATGCAAATTTTGTGGAACCTTATCGTGTCAATGGCTGTTTTGTTCGGAAAATTTGTTATCTTCGCACATTATGAGATATTGTGGCCCGGTGTGTACCGTCGGTCCAGAAGTTTTTAAGTAACAATATAGTGGTTGCCCCAAGATTTCTTTGTTAATGTCATCCCGACAGAGCAAAGCGACGAAAGTTCAGTTGTAGGATGCAAGCATTGCCAAGGGAACTCTAAAACAACGTATGAGATATCCCCCATCCGGTCGATATGACACCAATGCCGGGTATTATAGTCTTGTGGTCAACACCTGTATCATTACCTGTTTTACGATGAATTATCAAGAGGTATTAGAGAATATTCATGATGCGGTGCGTCCTTACGACAACGTGGGTAAGGTTGCCGATTATATACCCGAACTGGCAAAGGTGAACCCCGACAGGTTCGGTATATGCATGGATGTAATTGGTGGCGGTCACTACTCGGTAGGTGATGCCGGCGAGCGTTTTTCAATACAGAGTATTTCAAAGGTGTTCGCCCTGGCGATGGCTCTCTCGGTGAAAGGCGAGGGACTGTGGACAAGGGTAGGCAAGGAGCCGTCGGGCACGGCATTCAACTCGCTCATACAGCTTGAGGTAGAGCACGGCATTCCCCGCAACCCGTTCATAAATGCCGGTGCAATGGTACTGACCGATGTGCTGTTGACATCATTCGAGAATCCTGCCGAGAAATTTCTTGAGTTCGTGCGTGCCCTCTGTGGCAGTGACGACATCTCTTTCAACGAGCAGGTAGCGCGCTCGGAGCGCGAGATGGCATATCTTAATGCCGCCATAGCCAATCTGCTCAAATATCATAAGAATATAGAACGTGATGTGGAGGAGGTGTTGCGTCTCTATTTCCTCACCTGTTCGGTTGAGATGAACTGCTGTGAGCTTGCAAAGGCCTTTCTGGCTCTCGCGAACCATGCCGAGCCTTTCTGCTATGCGGGTATTGAACTTACGCGCTCGCAGATAAAGCGCATGAATGCGATAATGCAGACCTGTGGCTTCTATGATGAGGCCGGTGAGTTCTCATATCTTGTAGGCTTGCCCGGAAAGAGTGGTGTGGGCGGCGGTATCGCGGCCATCTACCCCATGCGCTACTCGGTGGCGGTGTGGAGCCCGCGCCTGAACAGTAAGGGCAACTCGGTCAAGGGCATGAAGGCACTCGAGCTGTTGACGACAATGACCCAGGAGTCCATTTTCTGATGAGGGGGGGGAGATTGTTGAGGTTGTGGTGTGCCGGAACAAAACCGATTGACAGCTTGTTTGTGAATTGGATTAAGAAGTTGTTTAAATTTATGTCCTTGAAATTTTTATAGAACTTTTTTAGAGTGTTTTTTATTTTGGTAACAATATAGCAGTTTACCCATGTTTCATTTTCTGCGTAAACTTGTCATCCTGAACGAATGTGAAGGATCTCAAGAACGTACTGAATAGAGATACTTCGCTATGCTCAGTATGACAAACTACTTTTGGGTCTATATTATTGCTTTTATTTTTCAAAGGCGCATAGCGGGCTATGTAACTGCGAAAAAGAGAAAAACAGGCAACAAAGCCACGGGTAAGCGAGAGCAAAGAAAGTTTACTTGCTTTGCCGAGCGGGAGTGGGT
>JAFYWE010000096.1 GCA_017558165.1 Bacteroidaceae bacterium | reverse complement strand
TAAAACCAGTCAGGCTATTCTTTATTCATGAATTGCCGTTCAATATCCTTCAGCACCACAGCCAACCGAGTGATGTAGCTTACCATATATAAAGGGATTTCCTGCAATAGGCGATCTTTTTTACCTACGGTAATATAAGATAACAGCGCCACGCTTGCAAAAACGTGGCGCTGTTGTATGTAAGAGGTATATTACACTTTTGTGCTGTTGTTCTTGATGAACTCGATGATTTCAGAGATGTAACCGAATGCCATGCCTACTACAGTATCGGCAGCTCCGTAATATACTGCAACCTTGTCACCGTCGTTGAGTGCCGCGCAAGGGAATACCACGTTGGGCACGTCACCGGCAAGCTCGTATGGCGCCGCGGGTGCAAGCAGATAAGGCTTTGTGCGGTAGAGTACCTTTGAAGGGTCCTCCTTGTCAAGCAGGGCTGCTCCCATAGAGTAGCGGAAGCCGTTGCATGTGGTGATTACGCCGTGGTAGAACAGCAACCAACCCTCGTCTGTGAGGATGGGCACTGAACCGGCACCGATCTTTGTGCACTGCCAAGCGCTCTCGGGGAATGGGGTCACTTTCATTACGCAGCGGTGCTCGCCCCAGTACTTCATGTCTGGGCTGTAGCTGATGTAGATGTCGCCGAAAGGAGTGTGACCGTTGTCGCTCGGGCGGCTCAACATCGCATATTTGCCGTTGATCTTCTGTGGGAACAGCACTCCGTTACGGTTGAATGGCAGGAATGCGTTCTCGCACTGGAAGAACTCCTTGAAGTCGAATGTATACGCAATGCCGATTGTGGGTCCGTGGTAGCCGTTGCACCAGGTAATCCAGTAGCGGTCCTCAATCCATGTTACACGTGGGTCATACTTGTACTCCGACTCGATCATCTCGGTATTGCCGGCCTTGAACACGATTGGCTCGTGCTCGATCTCCCAGTTGATACCGTCCTTGCTGAAGCCTGCGAAGATGTTCATCTGCACGGCCTTGTTATCGCAACGGAACACACCTGCGTATCCGTCCTTGAAAGGTACTACGGCGCTGTTGAATATACTGTTCGATGTAGGGATTGCATAACGGTCAATGACGGGGTTCTTTGAGTAACGCCACATGACATCCTTGCATCCTTCGGGACGCTCTTCCCATGGCATAATGACTTTGTTGTCCATACTTGTCTGTTGTTTATGTTTATGAATTCGTGTATACGGTAGTCATGAATGCCCGTTTATAGGTCATTCATATCGCAAAGATAACAAAGTGAATAAAAAATATCGGCAATCGCCGATATTTTTTTGCTCTCAGGGCAATTTATTTTCCTGTCTGCCTTTTCTTCCCTTCCTTACTCTCTCCTCGAGCATCTGCATCCACTCGTACCAATTGGGAACATAGAGCGTGGCAATGAGGGTGTTGAGTAGCATACCGAACACTACCGCCGCACCAAGTGACAGACGTGCACCGGCTCCAGCACCTCCTGCAAACAGTAGCGGCATCACTCCTATCACAAAGGAGAGCGAGGTCATGAGGATGGGGCGCAGTCGCACGTGCCCTGCCTGTGCCGCGCTGTAGCGTATATCCTTTCCGGCAGCGCGGTAGTCGCGCGCGAACTCCACAATCAGGATTCCGTTCTTTGCACTCAGGGCAATGAGCAGTATTATGCCTATCTCGGTATATATGCTCACGGGGATGTCAGCTATCCAACAACCGGCAATGGCACCCAGCAGGGCTATCGGCACTCCCATGATGGCGGCGACAGGGCTTGTCCAGCTCTCATACTGCGCCGCAAGCACCAGGAACGCGACAAGCAATGCAATGCCGAATATCAGTGCTGTGCTCTTTCCCGCCGTCTGCTCCTGGAATGCGACACCGGTCCATTCATATCCGAACTCCTCGCCCAACTGTGCCTTGAACAGGCGCGCAATCTCGTCAATCACCTGGCTTGAACTGTATCCCGGTGCCGTGTTGCAGGTTATCGTGGCGCTGTTGTACATGTTGTAGCGTACAAGCTGGTCACTGCCCAGAATCTCAGTGGCGGTGACGAAACTGCTGAACGGTACCATCTCGCCCTTGTTGTTGGCAAGGCTCAGCTGCATCACGTTGTCTATCACCTTCTGGCTTCTTTCGCCGGCGGCCATCTTCACCTGCCAAATGCGTCCTAATAGTACAAAGTCATTCACATATATCGCACCCATGTAATAGCTCAGTGTCGAGAGTACCGAGCCTATGTCAAGTCCCATGGCAATGGCCTTGTCGCGGTCAATGTTCAGGAAGTACTGCGGTACATCGGCCTCGAATGAGCTGTTCATCGTCTCTACGGCGCTCTCCTTGCCCACGTTGTCAATGAGTGCCTCTACTGCCTTCTGCATCTCCACGAGTCCCAGGGCCTTGCGGTCCTCAAGCTGCATCTGCAGTCCGCCCACATTGCCGATGCCCGGTATTGCCGGCGGGACGAAGGCAAAGCACTGCGCCTCGGGGACTCTCAGGTAGGCCTCTTCGTTGAACCTCCCGACGACCGATGCCGCCGACTGGCTCTTCTCCTTGCGCAGGCTCCAGTCCTTGAGTACTACGAACACGCTTGCTGCGTTGCTCTGCTTGCCGCTGTTCATTATGCTGAATCCGCTTATGCTTATATAGGTCTTGACTTCGGGGTATTGTGCAAGTATCGACTCCACCTCGCGTGCGACGCTCTCTGTGCGTGACAGAGAACTTGCCGGCGGTAGCTGTACGCTCACGATGAAATAGCCGTCATCCTCGTCGGGAATGAATGTGGTAGGCCATTTGGCGAACATATATACGGCAAGCACCACCATGGCGCAGAACGTGACTGCGGCGATGAATGCCTTGCGCAACAGGAATCCCACGCACTTGTCGAATCCTCTCTGTACGGCATCGTACCCCTTGTTGAACCAATGGAAGAACCATCCCTCTTTCCTGCCCTTCGACGGGCGCAACAGCAGTGCGCTCAGGGCTGGGGTTAGCGTGAGCGAGTTGAAACCGCTGAGCAGGGTAGCGGTGGCTATGGTCAGCGCGAACTGCTTGTACAGTTCTCCCGATATGCCGCCGATCATGGTGGTGGGGATGAATACGGCCAGCATCACAAGTACTACGCCAATGATTGGGCCCGTAATCTCATCCATTGCTTTCTCGGTAGCCTCGCGCGGTGAAAGTCCTTCATCGTCAATTATTCGCGTGGCGTTCTCCACCACCACGATTGCGTCATCCACTACAATGGCGATGGCAAGGATTAGACCGAACAGCGTAAGGGTGTTTATCGAGAACCCCATCAGCAACATTACTGCAAGCGTACCTATCAGTGACACGGGTATCGTAAGGCAAGGAATGAGCGTGGCGCGCCAGTTCTGCAGGAACAGGAATATCACAAGCACCACAAGTACAGTTGTCTCGAGCAACGTGTAGAGCACCTCGTGTATTGAACTGCGCACTACGTCCGTCGTGTCAAGCGCTATCTGGTACTCCACGCCCGGGGGAAATGCGGTGGCGAGCTCAAGCATCCTTGCCTTCACAGCCTTCGATACCGCAAGCGAGCTTGAGCCGGGTGACTGGTACACGGCAAGTGCGGCAGTAGGCATTCCCTTGAGGCGTGATGACGAGGCGTATGTCTCACTGCCTATCTCTATATCGGCAATGTCGCTCAGGCGCAACATGTTTACTCCGTCGTTGCGTATCACTATGTTCGCGAACTCCTCGGCGCTCTTCAGTCGTCCCTGTACGTTCAGGGTGTACTGGAACGCATTGTCGGCAGTGGCGTCAATGGTCTGTCCCACATATCCGGCCGACACGGCAAGGTTCTGCTCGCTTATGGCCTTGTAGACTTCTGCCGCCGATATCCCGCGTATGCGCATTGCCTCGGGGTCGAGCCACACTCGCATCGAGTAGTTACCTGCTCCCATTATGCTTACACCGCCTACGCCCGGCGTGCGTGTCAGCTGGTCCACGAGCTGCAGCTCGGCATAGTTCGACAGGTAGAGCTGGTCATACTCCTTGTTGCCGGTAAGCGTTATGAACAGCACTATGTTGGTCGACTGTTTCTGTACGGTGACGCCCTGCTGTATCACCTCGCTCGGCAACGAGTTGAGCGCGATGTTTACCCTGTTCTGTACAAGCACTGTCGCCATGTCAATGTCCGTTCCCACCTCAAAGGTCACCGTCAGCTGGTATGTTCCCGACGATGATGACGTTGAGCTCATGTACAGCATGCCGTCCACACCGTTCACCTGCTGTTCGATGGGGATACCCACTGTCTGCGCGATGGTCTCGGCATTGGCTCCTGGGTATACGGCTGTTACCTGCACCGTCGGCGGTGTTATCGAGGGGTACTGGTCAATGGGGAGCACGAATAGCGAGGCTCCTCCTGCCACAATAAGCAACAGCGAGAGTACTGTTGCGAATATGGGGCGCTCTATGAAGAATTTTGAGAATTTCATGACATCAGCTGTTTATCTGTCCATAATTGCGGTTACAGGCATGCCGTTGCGTACCTTGAGCAGTGCCTTTGTCACGTAGCGCTCACCGGGCCTTAGCCCGTCGGTCACAAGGCGCAGGGTGTCATCAATCAGCGCGCCTGCGGTTATCCTGCGGTAGTTCACTATATTGGAGTCATTGACCACATACAGGTACTTGCCAAGCTGGTCGGTACCTATTGATGAGTCGTGTACAAGTATGGCATCCTTCACCTCCTCATACGGCATCGTCACGCTTATGTAGCTGCCTGGTTTCAGTGTGCCGTTGCTGTTGTCGAGTTCGGCACGTACCTGCAGGGTTCCCGTGCTCAGGTTCACCGCCGGTGCAAGGAAGTCTATCTTCGCCTTCCAGTTGAACATCCTGCCGTTGCCGACCGTGAATGTCACGTTGCTCTGGTCCATGCTCTCCACTCCCATCCGTACCTTCTTGAGCCACTGGTTGTCCGTGATGTCGAAATAGGCATACATCACGTCATCCTTATATAGCCTGCATAGCTCCACCGGGCTCATCTCGCCCGATATGTACCCGCCTACCGGTACCGATGTCAGTCCCACTGCACCGTTTTCAGGCGCCTTTATGTAGCAGTAACCGAGCTTGGTCCTTGCGGTGCTCAGTGCGGCACGCGCGTTGTCCACAGCCGCAGTACAACTCTCAACCTTGCTCTTTGCCTGCAACAGCTCAATCTGGCTCACCGCGTCGCTGGCAATGGCCTTTTTCATGCGTTCGTAGCTGTTCTTCGCATACTCCAGCTCGGCCTCTGCACTCTTCAAGGACGCATCGGCCTGTTCCACGGCATTCCTGTAGAGTGTAGGCTCAATCTCATAGAGCAAATCACCTTTCCTTACCCGCGTGCCCTCGGTGAAACTCCTCTTTGTCACGGTACCGTTTACACGTCCAACGATGGGTATGGTAGCATCGCCCTCAAGGTGTCCCGGGTACTCTCTTGTAAGGGTTATGTCCTTGACAACAGGGGTTGCCACCTCAACGGGCAGTGCTGCGGTACCGGTGCGGTTCTCTTCTCTCTTGTGGCATGCGACTATGCTGAGCAGTGCCACTGCAATGACAATATTCTTCATATAAGTAAAAATGATCATGATTGATTAAGGATTCTGTCTTTACCATCCGCCGCCGAGCGCCTCATACAGCTGTACAAGGTAGATGAGCGAACCGCCCTGCGCCTGCACCAGGTATCCCTGGTATGTCAGCAGTGTGCGTTGCGCGTCAAGCACGTTCTGGTACTCGGTGAGTCCCTGCTTGTAGAGTTCGAGCGAGAGTGTGAGCGTCTCCTCGTTCTGGTTCACAGCCTCGCGCAACGATACTATCTGCTCTACAGAGCTCTTGTATTGCGACATGGCGCTCTCCACCTCCTGTACAGCGGTGAGCAGTGTGCTGTTGAACGATATTATGCTCTGGTCGAGTGCGGCACGTGCCTCGCGCGTGGCGTTGAGCCTCTCGCCACCGCTGAATATGTTCCACTTTATGGTCGGCGCAATCTCCCAGGTGAGGCTCTTTGAATGGAAAAGGTGTTTCATCTCGCCCGATGAGAAGCCTATGGAGCCCGTCACCAGCACCTCGGGGAACCAGTCGCGCCTTGTGGCGCCAAGCTGTGCGGCATTGGCCTCTACCTGCTTCTCGGCCACGCGTATGTCAGGGCGGCGTCGCAGAAGCATTGCCGGGACGCCAACGCCTATCGGTTCCATATACGATGGCAATACGCACTCCTCGCCGGGCCACTCTGCGAGTTCCTGTGGGTATATGCCCAACAGCACGGCCATCTTGTTGCGGTAACTGTCGATGGTTGCCTGCATTGCAGGGATTTCGGCCATGGTGCTGTAGTAGACACTGCGCGACTGTGCCACGTCCAGCTTTGATGCCAGCCCGCTGTTGTAGCGCGATATCACAATCTCCATGATCTCACGTTGCGACTTCACGTTCTCACGCAGTACCTTCAACTGTGCTATCGACTGGCACAGCGAGAAATAGGTGGTCGCCACATTGGCAACAAGTGTCACCATCACAGCCCTGTACTCCTCCTCGGTTGCCATGAAGAGCATCTTCTGTGCCTTCGAGCGCATATAGATGCTGCCGAACACGTCGGCCTGCCACTGCATCGAGAGTGCGGCGTTGAACTGACCCTCCCATGCCTCGGTGTACATTGTCGATGCTATGTTGCCGCTTGTCTTCGCGCGTTGCCAGCCTATGCCCATGTCGAATGTAGGCAACATCTTGCCACGTGCGATGTTCCACGCAGCGCGAGCCTTCCTTATGTTCTCAATCGCGCCCAGCACCGAGTAGCTGTTCTCCGATGCGTACAGTATAAGCGAGTCAAGGACCGGGTCCTCGAAGTTCTGCCACCACTCGTCTTCGGGTGGTATCGTCTGGTCAAAGCAGTCACCGTTGTTCCACCCGTCGGGCAGTGCACTGTCAATAAAGTCCTCACCCTGCTGCGCCATAGCGCCTGCCAAAGGGGTAAGGAATAACAGAAGTAAAGAATAAAACCTCATCATATATGTCATACTTTAGCAAGGTATAAACACATTGATGAGGCTTTTGGTTGCAGGGATGAAATTCTTATTAAAAAGTTCAGTTCTTGTGGGATAATTTAATAAATAGTATCTATATTGTGAACGTTTTAATAACTATGAAAATGAACAGAACTTATATAATCAATGACGCAAACGGCAATCCGATAAATGGAAAATATCCACCAAACAAGAATGTCTACGGTGAAGAATTCGGTGGGTACAAAAACAGGAAGGAAGAAATCCTGTTTCACGATTTTGCAGTGTTGTTAAGGGATATTTCATTTTTGTATAAAGGGACAAAATATTATATTTATGTACATAATACCCCAGCAACAGTATATAATGTTGAACGCAAAGAAATAATAGCTGAATATCCGAACGGATTGGAACTGCTTGAAGGTTTTTCGATCAATGGTACGCCATTCATTAGCCTGATTGATGAAATAGATGATGTGAAGTCATTTTATAATGTTTTCAAGCCTCACTTTGCTTTGGATGAAAATGGGTATCCGTATAACTGTAAATATCCGCCAAACAAAGAGAAATATGGAGATATGTTTCACGGTTATAAAGATTCTTTCACGGAAACGTTATTTTATGACTTCGGTGTCCAGAACTATGATCTTTACTTTAAATATAAAGACAAAGAATATTATGTATTGAACGAATTCAATTACGTGGCTTTATGTGACGACCATTTTACAGAAGAGTACGAGGTCTATGCTAATGAAATGGATTTTATTGAGAATTTTAAAATTGACGGCAAACCGTTGATTGATTTGATTGATGAACTAGAATATGTTGAACCTGAATAAGAAGCTGTT
>JAFYWE010000095.1 GCA_017558165.1 Bacteroidaceae bacterium | reverse complement strand
TTCTGTTACTTTATCTCCTCAGTCACCATGTGACAGCTCCTCTTGATTACAAACAAGAGGAGCACTAAGTCTTTTCATTCTACTTTCAAACTTAAGTTCTACCTCTAACTCAAGTTCTAAAGTCCTCCTCTTGCGCGCAAGAGGAGGGGGACCGCTTGCGGTGGAGGAGATTTATAAGTCACATCGGATAAGCGCGTCTTTGTTTATTTTATTTTTCCAAGGCCCTCCCCCGTAGGGAGGGAGTTGCAAGAGCGACACTCTGGTTAATTTATATTAATAAGGAAAGTATTTTAAAGAGATTATTATTATCTTCGCGCCGGTTAAGAACAAACAAGAAAAAAGACAATATCATGACAAAAAAACTGAATGCAGGAACACTGTGCGTACAGGGTGGGTGGCAGCCCAAGAAGGGCGAATCGAGAGTATTGCCAATCTACCAGAGCACGACTTTCAAATACGAGACAAGTGAGCAGATGGCGCGCCTCTTTGACCTTGAGGACAGCGGTTATTTCTACAGCCGTCTGCAGAACCCTACTGTCGACGCAGTAGGCGCTAAGATAAACGCCCTTGAGGGTGGTGTCGGCGCAGTGATGACATCATCGGGTCAGGCAGCAAACTTCTATGCCATACTCAACATCTGCCAGTCTGGCGATCACTTTGTATCGGCTACCACAATCTATGGCGGTACATACAACCTGTTTGCCGTAACAATGAAGAAGATGGGCATTGAGGTGACATTCGTTGACGCCGATGCACCGGCCGAGGAGATTGAGAAGGCGTTCCGCCCCAACACAAAGGCGCTCTTCGGCGAGACAATCTCTAACCCGAGCGTGAACGTACTCGACATTGAGAAGTTTGCCGACATTGCTCACCGCAACGGAGTGCCCCTTATCATTGACAACACATTCGCAACTCCGGTGAACTGCCGCCCTATCGAGTGGGGAGCAGACATCGTGACACACTCAACTACAAAATACATGGACGGCCATGCCGTTGCCGTAGGCGGTTGTGTGATTGACAGCGGTAACTTTGACTGGGAGGCACAGCATGACAGGTTCACATGCCTCACCGAGCCCGACCACAGCTACCACGGACTCATATACACAAAGAACTTCGGCAAGGCTGCTTACATCACTAAAATGGTTGCACAGGTGATGCGTGACCTGGGTGCAATGATGGCACCTGAGAACGCGTTCCTGCTTAACCTTGGACTCGAGACTCTCCACCTGCGTATGCCACGTCACTGTGAGAACGCACAGAAGGTTGCAGAGTACCTTGAGAACCACCCAAAGGTAAAGTGGGTGAACTACTGCGGCCTGCCAAGCAGCAAGTATTATGACCTTGCAAAGAAGTACGTTCCAAATGGCGGTTGTGGCGTAATGGCATTTGCCGTAAAGGGCGACAAGGAGGATGCAATCCGCTTCATGGACAGCCTCAAGCTCATTGCAATCGTGACACACGTTGCCGATGCACGCTCTTGCGTGCTCAACCCAGCAAGCCACACCCACCGTCAGCTCAATGACGAGCAGTTGAGAGAGGCTGGCATTGACCCTGATTTGATACGTCTGTCGGTAGGTATCGAGGATGCCGATGACCTGATTGCAGACATTGAGCAGGCACTGCAGACAATCTAACAGGATTTGAACCGCTCTGGGTGTACCCTCCCTGCCTGAACCTTGAAGCTATTCGACAATCTCCTCCGGCCTGCGGCCACCTCCTCTTACTGAAGCAAGAGGAGGACTTTAAAATTTCAGGTAACAATATAACTCATTTCCTGCGTAAACTTGTCATCCTGACTATTCCTTAATCAAAAACACTAAAGATGTTTTGATGAGCTTTAGCGAATAACGAATGTGAAGGATCTAAAAAGCACACTGAATAGAGATACTTGACTCTAGCCCCTTTAAGCGTCAACCTCTGGTTCGAGATGACATATTCGCGAAAAAAGTTTTGGGGTTAACACCTATATTATTGCATATATTTAACATATAATCATATCTATTCCACGTTAATCCAACAGAACGTACGATGCAGATACTTAATATAACATTCGCCCTTTGGGCCTCATTATCCGTTGTCAATGCTCCTGGCATTGACAACGGTGCTTTTCCGGTGGACAGTATAAAGCCGTTGAAGATGAAGATGGCCGGTGAGAACACAAAGGCCATTACCAAAGCGACAAAACAGGAGGCTAAGGAAGAGCAAAAGAAAGAGAAGGAAAAGCCAGCCGAGCAGAAGAAGCAGCCCTTGAAGATGAAGGATGCCACAAAGCAGGCACAGGCCATAGAACAGTCCGAGACTCCAATAACGGTAAACCAAAGGACCAACGGCAAGTTCGAGATATCGAACACCGATGACCAGCCCACATATCCCGGTGGCGAGAAGGCCCTGAGAGATTTCATCAGGGAGAACAAGAGCTACCCACAGGAGTGCAAAGCGCAACGCCTGACCGGTAAGGTGACAGTCTCAATAACAATTGCCCCGGACGGAGTGCCAACCAAGATGGAGATAACATCAAGTAGCGGCAACGAGTATATGGACGCCGAGGCCATGCGCATTGCAGAGCTGATGCCGGCCTGGACTCCTGCAAAAGACAGCGACAACGGCAAGGATCGTATTTATAATATGACACTTACCTTCAGGCCTGGAAGATAACTGCAATATAGGCTTGACACAGGCAATTACCAACAAAATTCTCCTCTTCAAGAGGGCTACGCCAGGAGATCTGAGACAGGATTCATTATGTAACTCTCCCTCTTGAAGAGGGGCAACGCGTGGGAGCGTTGCTTGCGACAAAGGGAGATTTATCTCCCCAGAGGAGTGCCGTAAGGCTGAACTGCAACCAACGGAGGAGATTTAATTTTGTTACTTTATCTCCTCAGTCACCATGTGACAGCTCCTCTTGATTACAAACAAGAGGAGCGCTAAGTATTAATATTCTACCTTAAAATTTAAAATCAACTTTAAGAAAAAGACTTTAGTTCTCCTCTTCTTGAAGAGGGCAACGCGGAGGAGCGTTGCTTGCGACGACTGAAGCTTTAGCTTCACAAAGGAGTGCCGTAAGGCTGGACCGCTTGCGGTGGAGGAGATTTACACATTAACGCCATGGAATTACTGGAATACAACATAGGAACAGGAGCAAGAGCCTTCTCTACCAAGCGTGGGGAAGGCTCCGGCAATTATGCGGGGTTCAATATCACCCATTATTGCGGTGACACGGAAGAGCACGTGACAGAATGCCGTAGCGAACTGTGCAAGGATCTTGGCATAACGGATGACAAACTCATTCTCCCACGACAGACACACGGTTGCGGCATCCTTTGCATAGACAACGGACATCTTGCCCTTACTCCACAAGAACAGAAAGAGCTACTAGAAGGCATTGACGCTGTTGTCACAGACTTACCCCGAACCTGCATTGGAGTATCCACAGCCGACTGCATTCCCGTACTGCTGTACGATGAGCACAGGCGTGTAGTTGCGGCCATTCATGCAGGCTGGAGAGGCACTGTAGCAGGAATAGTCACCAAGTGCCTAACTGTAATGGAAAACAAATACGGATGCTCTGCAATAGATATCAAGGCCATAATAGCACCGGGAATTTCCCTTGATTCTTTTGAAGTCGGCGATGAGGTGTACCAGGAGTTTGCCAATTCCGGGTCCGCAATGGAACGCATTGCCAAACGCTACCCTGCCCCACAAGGCGAGAAATGGCACATTGACCTTTGGGAGGCCAACCGCCTGCAACTGATTGAGGCTGGTGTAAAAGAGGAGAACATACAGGTTGCAGGAATCTGCACCTACAAATGCCACAACGAATTCTTCTCGGCCCGACGGTTGGGAATAGCATCGGGCAGGATATTCAACGGCATAATGTTGATATAATGCAAAAGTACCGCTTCGTGGTATAATAATGCAAAAAGCACCGCTTCAACGAAGCGGTGCTTTTTTATAGCTGCTGCGGAATTAACCTCCGAAGTTATCGTACATGATTGACTTCTCCTCAACGCCGAGGTCTGTAAGCATGTTCACTACAGCCTTAGACATTGGGCCAGGACCACACATGTAGTACTCGATATCCTCAGGAGCATCGTGGTTCTTGAGGTATGTCTCGTAGATTACCTGGTGAACGAAACCTGCTGTATACTTCACGCCCGCTGCATCAGCTGCTGGATCG
>JAFYWE010000094.1 GCA_017558165.1 Bacteroidaceae bacterium | reverse complement strand
TGATGAGGGCTGCGATGAAGTCGCCGTCAGCCTTTGTCTCCTGGCGGGCAGCCTCGAAAGCTGTCTTGAAGACAACGTTCTCCTTGTTGCCACCGGCAAGAGCCATAACTACATCGGGTACAGAAACCTCCATTGTGACGCTCATACCGCCCTTGAGGTCAAGACCCAAACCAATCTCCAACTCCTGGCACTCCTTCAGGGTGTATCCCAACCACACCTTCTCGTTCTTCATCGAATCGAGATAGTGCTGCTGTCCAAGGGGATCCTGCTCAGCCTTTCCCATGTGGCTGCTTGTAATAGCCGAGAAAGACATGTAGAACACGCACACCAAAGTGAGGAGTACCGCAAAAACTTTTACAAATCCTTTGTTCTGCATTTTGATTAAAATTTATTGTGATTTATTTGTTCCATTTTTTAAATCGCGCAAATATAGCGCTTTTTTCTTAAACAAAGAGAAAAAAAATCAAATTTCTTTATTTTAAAGGTAAAAGCGGACAAAAGTCATCAAATGGACAACTTTTATCCGCCTTATGGCTCACAGCAGAAAATGTCATTTTGAAGAGGCCTCGAACAGACGTTTTTTCTCTTCCTCGCTCAATGAGGCGTAGCCTCCCTGTTTGATTTTTTCAAGTATACGGTCAACCTCAGCCTCATCGGCTTTCTTGCGGGCATTATACTCATAATCGGCAGTGCGCCCGCCACGGGTATATGTAAACTTAGGCTTTTTAACGCGCGGCTCGCGCAACCGCTTAAGCAGAGAACTCACCCAATCTATCGGCTTGTTTACCAAGGAAGTAAGATCCTGCCCCCTATTGAGCCGTGAAGCGACCAGCCAACCGGCAAAAGCGCCTCCAAGATGCGCGAAATTACCACCGGCATTCTCACCCGCAATCATCAGGAAAGAGATTGCCACGGTAACCATGGCGAATGTTGACAACTTTACACTACCGACAAGCAACAGGTTTATCCTGTACTGCGGACTGCGCACAGCCGTCGCCACCACTATGGCAAGTACCGCAGCCGATGCACCCACAAGGTGCGAATACGGTAACACCGGCTCGAAATACGGGAACATGTTATACGCAAGCACAAAGAAGAGCGCTCCCGAAAGGCCACCCAATATATACATGCCCACGAAATGGCGCACCGAGTAAAAGCTGAGGAATATCCTGCCAAAGAAATAGAGAGCAACCATATTCCACAGGATATGCCACAGATTGGCATGCACGAACATATACGTAAACACAGTCCACGGACGTGCCGCAAGCATCGGCCACGACGCCGGCAACTCAAGGAGCGACAATAGCAGTTCCGACAAGCCCCCCATATTGAGCAGTACTGAAAAAATTCCGATTAAAAGGAGAAAAACATACACAATGACGTTGACAAAGATATA
This sequence comes from Bacteroidaceae bacterium, assembly GCA_017558165.1. Taxonomy (GTDB): domain Bacteria; phylum Bacteroidota; class Bacteroidia; order Bacteroidales; family Bacteroidaceae; genus HGM04593. The sequence goes on along the minus strand of JAFYWE010000094.1, from coordinate 13,809 downwards.
CTTTCCGACAACATCCGAGGCTTTATATTTCTTGTATAGACTATCGAACATAAGGACCACTTATTTTACCTTTCTTTTGCCAATACAGTATCAACAAAAGACCGAACAACATACCACCCAAGTGAGCGAAGTGCGCGATTCCGTCAGCCGAGCCCGATACCCCGAGATAAAGTTCAATGACCGCATATCCCATGACAAAATATTTCGCCTTGATGGGGAACGGAATGGGGAACACGAACATCCTTTCCTCGGGGAACAGCATACCGAACCCGAGCAGGATAGCATATATTGCACCCGAAGCACCGACCGTTGTCGAATTGAGTACCAGATTGAGCTGTGCAAGCTGCGGATTCACGAAGTTCTTGCCCTCATGCAATGCATTGAGGCCATAGGACATAACCAGCTCGACATCCTGAGGAGTCATACCCTCCAATGCCATATTATAGCGCACCACACCGACAGCCTCCTGCACCAATGCCGCACCAATGCCAGCTACAAGATAGTAGACGAGGAAACGCTTTGCGCCCCACATGTACTCCAACGTGCGGCCGAACATATACAAGGCGAACATATTGAAGAACAGGTGTGTTACGCTACCATGCATGAACATATATGTAACAAGCTGGTAGGGTTGGAAATCACCGGACATAAAGAGATGCAGCCCAAGTATGGCATTAAGGTCAACACCCTTGGTTTCGGCAACAAGAAGTGCCAGGAACATAAGCACGTTTATGGCCAAGAGATTCTTGGTCACTGTCGGTATTCTATTCATGATAAATCTTTTTCTAAATGGATTTCATCCGGTGCAAAGATAATACAATATTGCGGTTCATACATTCACGAACCACCACAAAAGGCCTAATTTAAATTTTATAAACACTTATGCCGAGCGGGCATACCGTGTTTTGACACACTGGTAAGCCACAGAATATAGCCTCAACGGTGCCACCAAAGGCAAAAAAGCACACGTTTATTTTGTTCCACACCCACATTGCACTATCTTTGCAAAGATATTTGCGCGCGCATACGCGACGCATATGTAAAAACCGAAAAACAAGAAACAAAAACATAAAGACATGAACATCGAAACAACATTGGTACAGAGTGTCGTTGAGGCAATAAAGAGCCTGTACGGCACTGATTTCAGCACAGAGAAGATTCAGTTGCAGAAGACCCGTAAGGAGTTCGAGGGAGATTTCACTCTTGTAGTGTTCCCTTTCCTCGCCCTTTCAAAGAAGCGTCCCGAGGAGACAGCACAGGAGATAGGTGAGTTCCTGAAGGCAAACCAGCCTGTAATCTCGGCTTTCAACGTAGTCAAGGGATTCCTCAACCTCTCAATCGCCACAAGCTACTGGATTGACCTGCTCGGTAACATCGACAGCACAGAGAAGTGGGGTACGGTAGAGGCTACCGAGGAGTCACCACTGGTAATGGTAGAGTACTCTTCACCAAATACAAACAAGCCGCTCCACCTTGGCCACATACGCAACAACCTGCTCGGTTATGCCCTCTCGAACATCATTGCAGCAAATGGTAACAGGGTTGTAAAGACCAACATCGTAAACGACCGAGGCATACACATCTGTAAGTCTATGCTCGCTTGGCAGAAGTGGGGCGAGGGCGCAACACCTGAGAGTTGTGGCAAGAAGGGTGACCACCTCATCGGCGACTACTATGTAGCATTCGACAAGCACTACAAGGCTGAGCTTGCCGAGCTTATGGAGAAAGGCATGAGCAAGGAGGAGGCCGAGGCCGCATCGCCATTGATGGCAGAAGCACGCGAGATGCTCGTTAAGTGGGAGGCAGGCGACAAGGAGGTACGCGCACTCTGGGAGAAGATGAACAACTGGGTATATGAGGGCTTCGACGAGACCTACAAGCGCCTGGGCGTTGATTTTGACAAGATCTACTACGAGAGCGACACATACCTCGTGGGTAAGGAGACCGTACTCGGCGGACTCGAGAAGGGACTCTTCTACCGCAGGGAGGATGAGTCGGTATGGGCCGACCTCACAAAGGAGGGACTCGACGAGAAGCTCTTGCTGCGTAGCGACGGTACATCAGTATACATGACACAGGATATCGGTACTGCACAGCTCCGTTTCCGCGACTACCCTATCGACAAGATGGTGTACGTTGTAGGTAACGAGCAGAACTACCACTTCCAGGTTCTTTCACTGTTGCTCGACCGTCTCGGTTTCTCTTGGGGCAAGGGTCTTGTACACTTCTCATACGGCATGGTTGAGTTGCCTGAAGGTAAGATGAAGAGCCGTGAGGGTACAGTGGTTGACGCCGACGACCTCATGGACGAGATGATAAACACTGCCCGCGAGACATCGGAGGAGCTTGGCGGCAAGCTCAACGACCTTACAGCAGAGGAGAAGGCCGAGATCAACCGCATCATCGGTTTGGGCGCGCTCAAGTACTTCATGCTCAAGGTAGATGCACGCAAGAACATGCTCTTCAACCCCAAGGAGTCTATCGACTTCAACGGTAACACCGGTCCATTCATCCAGTACACCTATGCACGTACACGCTCAATCGAGCGCAAGGCTGCCGAGGCTGGCGTAAACGTTGACACAACCAATGCACCTGAGAGCATCAGCGAGAAGGAGTGCGGTATCATCCGTATGCTCAACGAGTTCCCCGCAGTCATCAGACAGGCTGGTACGGACTACTCTCCATCGGGCATCGCGAACTACACATACGAGCTTGCTAAGGAGTACAACCAGTTCTATCATGACTTCAGCATCCTGCGCGAGGAGAACGAGAGCGTCAAGGCATTCCGCATCCTCCTTACACGCAATGTGGGCAAGGTGATAAAGACCGCGATGAACATCCTTGGAATTGATGTACCAGAAAGAATGTAATGGCAAAGAAACGCTTTTACGTAGTCTGGAACGGAGTAAAACCCGGGATATACGGCAGTTGGGAAGAGTGCGAGGCACAGATAAAGGGTGTGAACCAAGCCCTTTACAAGTCTTTCAGCACTCTTGCCGAGGCCGAGAGAGCCTATGCCTCGTCACCCTTTGACTATGTAGGCAACAAGGCAAAGGCCGCCAAGACCCCCACAACACCCTCCGGGGCTATAATACAGGGGGCTCTTGCGGTAGACGCCGCCTGCAGCGGCAACCCGGGCATGATGGAATACCGTGGAGTATACATCGCCACAGGAGAGGAGATCTTCCATTTCGGACCCATGTTCGGCACCAACAACATCGGCGAGTTCCTTGCCATAGTCCACGGCCTGGCATTGCTCAAACAAAAGGGAATAGACATCCCGATATACTCCGACAGCCACAACGCATTGCTTTGGGTGGCACAGAAGAAGTGCAAGACCAAACTGCCGCGTGACGCCAGGAGCGAGGAATTGTTCGGTTATATCGAGAGGGCCGAGAAATGGCTGAAGAACAACAGCTACACGACAAGACTCATAAAATGGGAGACTGCCCAATGGGGTGAGATTCCCGCCGATTTCGGAAGAAAATAGCAGTTAAAGAAACACACACGAAGTATGAGAGAAAGACTCCTGTTCATTGCAAGGTACTATGCTGTCATAACCGCACTGTCCGTACTCTACAAGATACTTTTCATTGCAGTGGGCAGCGGCAACGAAAGTCTATCCCTTGCAGAATGCATTGCGGTCATCTACAACGGCCTGGCACACGACTTTGCCGTCGCGGGTTATTTCACGACCATACCGTTGCTGCTGACAATGGCAACGATATTCGCAGATTTCAACCTGAGAGGATTCCTGAAATGGTACAACCTGCTGATAGCGGCAGCGACAACACTGGCATTCACTGCAGACGCGACACTATACCCTTACTGGGAATTCAAGCTTGATGCTACAGTACTACTGTACATCGACTCGCCTGCAAATGCCGTTGCCAGCATTGCCTTATGGCATCTCATACTGCTGTTTTTGCTGTTTTCATCGGCAACTTTCGGCCTATACAAGCTTTTAAACGCAATCACAGCCAGCCATTTTTCACCGATTGGACACAACGGTAACAGACGCATTGCAAGACAGTTGCTCTCCCTGTCAGCGTCCTTGCTTGCAGGAGGTGTAATGTTCATAGGAATCAGAGGTGGTATTTCAGAATCCACCAATAACATAGGAACCGTATATTTCAGCGACAAGGCCATACTGAACCATGCGGCCGTAAACCCCATATTCAGTTTCATATACTCGTCAATGAAAGTCGAGAATTTCTCAAAGGAATACAGATTTCTTGACGAGAATGAATGCAATGAGATCTTCGCCAATCTGTACCCTGTCGACAACGAGATAACCGACACGCTGTTCAACAACCGTCACCCGAACATAATCACGATTATCTTCGAGGGATTGAGCGCCGAGCTCGTAGAGGAACTTGGCGGACAGAGCGGAGTGACGCCTAATTTCAGCCGTCTGTCCAAGGAGGGCATACTGTTCGCAAATGTATATGCCAACAGCTACCGCACCGACAGAGGCCTCATATGCTCACTCAGCGGATATCCGTCGTTCCCCAAGACCTCGGTCATGAAATCCACAGTCAAGAGCCAGAAACTGCCATCACTTGCAAGTTCGCTTGCAACCGCGGGATACAGGAACACGTTCTTCTACGGCGGAGACATAAACTTCACCAACATGAGGGGATACCTGTACTCGACAGGATATGAGCGTGCGTTCGCCGACAGCGACTTCACCGTTGCAGAGCGCACCACACACCAATGGGGCGCAAACGATGACATCACATTCAACAGGCTCTACGACCTTGTCATGGAGCAAGGAATCGGTCCATGGCACATAACCTTCCTCACGCTCAGCAGCCACGAACCGTGGACAGTCCCATATGACCGTATAAAGAATGACAAGATTGCCAACGCCTTCGCCTTTACCGACGAGCATCTGGGCAAGTTCGTCGACAAGCTAAAGGAGAGTGAGCTATGGGAAAACACACTCGTCATCTGTATCAGCGACCACTCGGTAGTAGGCTACCCCAAAGGCATAACACAGACCGACATCAACCGCAACCACATACCGCTATTGATGCTCGGTGGCGTGATAAAGGAGCCAAGACGCATAGAGACGCTATGCAACCAGACCGACCTTGTGGCTACATTACTGCCACAACTTGGAATAGCGACCGACGAGTTCACATTCAGCCGTAACGTACTCGGTCCGCGATACAGTAGCCCGTTCGCATTCCATTGTTTCAATAACGGATTCTCAATCATCGATTCAACAGGCTTCACGGTATACGACCTCGACAGCCGCAATGTAATCCATGACACAGACAGTGCAAGCCGCGAAGAGAGGTTGAGAAAAGGGCAGGCAATCCTACAGACGGCATACCTTGATTTCCAGAACAGATAAGGAACGGCAATAGAGAACTTAGTACATGACAAAATATGAAATACAATCCTTTCAACAAGAACACTGAGAGCCCACGTGGCAACCGCAAGGAGAGGAACATCCTTACCGCCCTATTGCTCAATACCACATTGGCATATGCGGCATTGATGGTATGTCGCATGATATTTGTACTTACGAACTACAAGCTCTACTCCGGCACAATAGGAGAAGACACGTTGATATCATTGATAAAAGGAGCCGTCCTTTTCGACACATCAGCAGTGTGCTACCTTAATGCGCTATACTTGCTGTGCCTGCTCTTCCCCCTGCACTACAAGGAGGGGAAAGCCATGCAGGTTATTACGAAATGGGCATTCATAATCCCCAATGCAGCTGGTATAATAGCGAACCTGTGCGACACGGTATATGTACCGTTCACCGGGCGCAGGACAACATGGAACGTATTCTCGGAGTTCAAGAACGAGGAGAACATCGGTACAATCATAGGAAGCGAGGTCATGACACACTGGTGGCTGGTATTGACAGGCATCATTATCATATGGCTTCTCTACAGACTCTACACCCCGGCAAGAAAGGAGAGTCTGAAGCTGAAAGGATACTATCTCACCCATTTGCCACTCTTGATAGCAGTCATTCCCCTGCTTATATTCGGAATACGAGGAGGAATAGGCAAAGCTGTGCGCCCCATTACACTGAGCAACGCCAACCAGTATGTGTCGTCGCCCGACGGGGCTGCCGTCGTACTGAATACCCCGTTCTGCATCATACGCACAATCGGCAAGAAACCATTCACCGAAAAAAAATACTTTAACGAAGAGGAACTTGCCGGCATCTTCACACCGCTGAAGCAGTACGCCGTACAAGGAGAGGCAAACGGCAAGAATGTTGCCATACTGATTGTAGAGAGCTTCGGCAAGGAGTATATCGGAGCATACAATCCGCGCAATGAAGGGAGCCTCACTCCATTCCTTGACTCGCTGATAACTGTAAGCAAGAGCTATGCGTACTCCTACGGCAACGGCAAGAAAAGCATTGACGGAATGCCGTCGGTACTCTCGAGCATCCCAATGTTCGTTGAGCCGTTCTTCGTGACAGAGGCATCGTTGAACAGGGTGAGCGGAGTCGCCGGTGAACTCAGGAAGATGGGCTACAACAGCGCATTCTTCCATGGCGCACCCAACGGCTCCATGGGCTTCCAGGCATTCGCTAATGCCACAGGCTTTGAAAGATACTACGGACTTGACGAATTCTGCACATCGCCCGACCACAATGGAAAGAACGACCACGACGGCACATGGGCTATATGGGATGAGCCGTTCCTGCAATACTATGCCGAGTGCATGAATGACATGCAGGAACCATTCGTGACCTCTGTATTCACAGCCTCGTCGCACCACCCCTTCAAGATTCCCAATGATTACAGTACGATATTCTTGGGAGGCGATGACCCGTTCTTTAAGTGCGTGCAATATACCGACCATGCACTGAAAAGGTTCTTTGACTACGCGAAGGAGCAGGAGTGGTATAGGAACACACTCTTTGTAATTACTGCCGACCACACTAACCATAGCATAGAACCACGCTACAAGAGCACGGCCGGATGGTTCGAGGTACCGGTAATCTTCTTCTCGCCAGACGGAGACCCTGCATTCACACCTGGAATAGACAGCACCACCATAGCACAGCAGGCCGACATTATGCCTACCGTGCTTGAATACGTTGGCTATGACAAGCCTTTCGTGGCCTTCGGCAAGAGCCTGCTCTCCACACCTGCTGAAGAGAGCTACGCAGTGAACTTCACCAACGAGACATTCCAGTATTACAAAGGTAAATACGTGCTGCATTTCAACGGTGAGAAGAGCACAGCCCTTTACAACTTGCACAACGACATTGAGCTGAAGGAAAACATCATAGGCACCAATGACGTTCAAGAGAATATGGAACGTGAGCTTAAGGCCATCATACAGCAATACATGAACCGTATGGTCCAGGACAGGCTTACACCAGAAACTGACAACTAGACAAAATGAGAGTATGGCAACCATAATATTCCCATCACCCATATTCGGCCCCATCAAGAGCCGCAGACTGGGCATATCATTGGGCATCAACCTGTTGCCCGGCGACGGCAAGGTATGTACATTTGACTGTATATACTGCGAGTGCGGTTTTAATGCCGACCACAAGCCACACACACGCTTTCCATCACGCGAGGAGGTCACAGTAGCACTTGAGAAGAAATTGCAGCAGATGAAGGATGAGGGCGCCATGCCCGACGTGCTGACCTTTGCAGGCAACGGAGAACCGACCATACACCCACACTTCGCGGAAATCATAGACGACACCATTGCACTACGTGACAGATATTGCCCGGAAGCGAAAGTGAGCGTGCTCTCCAACTCCACACGTATAACAAGACCTGACGTCTTTGAAGCACTGCTGAAGGTCGACAACAACATACTCAAGCTCGATACCATCGACCCCGCATATATCGGTTGCATAGACCGCCCTACAGGGGAATATGACCTTGAGGCAATTCTGGAGCGTATGAGAGCATTCAACGGCAGGATCGTGGTGCAGACAATGTTCCTCAAGGGTGTTGCAGACGGCAAGAACGTGGACAACACCGGAGATGCTTACGTAAAGCCCTGGATTGAGGCCGTAAGACAGATTGCGCCACGCGAGGTGATGATATACACCATTGACCGCGAGACACCGATGAAAGGACTTGAAAAAGCCACAAAAGATGAGCTTGACAGGATTGTAAGGATGCTTGAGGATGCCGGTATAAAGGCATCGGCATCATATTAGGTATCAATATCCGAAGAACTTGGCTATTCCTATTGCCGAGACTACGACGAAGGCATAACGGAACAATTTGCCTGCTGCCATCAGCAGGATAACCTTCATGCGGTTCACTCTCATTACACCAAGTGACAACAGGAAAACCTCGCCCAATACAGGCAGGAAAGAGAAGGCTGCTGTCCAATATCCATATTTCTGAATCAGGATATCAGCACGCTTCATGCGTCTATCGGACACCTTGAAAAATTTCTGTACCTTCTCCTTTGTAGTAAGATAACCTATCATGAAGCAGGTGATTCCACCAATTGTATTACCCACTGTAGCCGCAAGCACAAGCCCCACGGCATTCAACCCGACACCTAGAAAGAACAACAACAGCACTTCACTCGTGATGGGCAATACAGTTCCGGCAAGGAACGCCATTATGCCCATACCCCAATAACCGTAATCCTTAAGGAATTCAATAATCAGATCTGCCATATACTGAATGCCGCAACGGCAAGCCATAAAAGATTTATAAATATGAAATATACGTTCGTGGCCTTATTGACCTTCAAAGTCAGGATATAAGACGCCAATATCGCCATAGCCGGCAAACGCCACACATAAAAAAGTCCAAAATCATTGCCGTACAGCCAGGACAGTAGCATAAGCCACACACAAGTGAGCATCAAGAACTCAAGCCGGCGGCGTAATATCGGCTTCCCTGGTACTGGTGAGCCAGCGAACAGTACTGCAGCTGGCAAAAGTACAGCAAGATCGGCGAAGGTAAGCAACAGCCTTATGGGAAGCGGCTCGGCAAATGAGATGGACATCAAGGCATCAATACCTGAGTTCAATGGAATGAGCAATACGTCGGCCGGCTGATAGACATACACGGTGCCATATACAAGCCACAAAGGAGTCACAAGACCAAGTATGGCCGCCATAATGCGCTTCACGCTCATTACGTTCATCATGGACATATATGCCATGCCCAATGGTAGCAGCAACAGGAATTGCGGCATCAGCAATGAAGCGAAGCCAAGCGTAGCGAAAGCCGCAAAAAGCAGACCTTCGACCCGCACCTCGGGCCTACATACAAGCAGCATTCTCAGCAACAACATGAAGATGGGTGCAGATAGCGACCACAACACATTGGTATGAGTGAACAATGACAATGAAGCAATCCACAGAAAAAGAGCAGTCAGCCAATGTACGCGCCGTTCCGAAAAGTGTAATGGACTCAGCAGGAATGCACACAGCACGGTACACACCAACGAAACGGCATTTGAAAGGAACGGACTTGCCGCCCCTGGTTCAACACCCCCACAAATGGTAATAGGGGTACCCGGCAAAGCGAATACCCCAATTCCCCATACTGTCAATGAAAGGAGCAACAGTGTAATCGGCGTATATCTGCCTGACACGAAGTGCCCCTGCAAAGAACTTTTATAAGTCAAAGCCTATATCTCCTCTAAAATACTTCTTCTCGTACTTGATTGCATTTGCCGAACGGAAAGACTTCTCAAGAGCCTCCTCGCGTGTCGCGCCGTAAGAAACTGCTGCGATGACACGGCCACCTGCTGTGACAACCTTACCGTCCTTCTCTGTAGTTCCGGCATGGAACAGTATGCTGTCCTTGACATCCTCAAAGCCAGTCATCTCGAAACCCTTGTCATAATGCTCGGGATAACCGCCAGAGACAAGCATCACGCACACCGCATTGCGCTCGTCAAACTCCACTGTAGCACCGGCCAATGTACCGGCAGCAACCTTCTCGAACAACTCCACGATATCGCTCTTCAGACGCAACATCACAGACTCGGTCTCAGGGTCACCCATACGTACGTTGTACTCAATTACCATAGGCTCTCCCTCCACGTTGATGAGACCGAAGAAGATGAAGCCCTTGTAGAGCAGGTTATCCTTTACAAGACCATCTACCGTAGGCTTGATGATTCTCTCCTCGACCTTCTTCATCCACTCCTTTGTCGCGAATGGAACAGGTGAGATAGAACCCATACCGCCGGTGTTGAGGCCAGTATTGCCCTCGCCGATGCGCTTGTAGTCCTTTGCCTCGGGCAGGATTACATAGTCCTTGCCGTCTGTAAGAACGAATACCGAGCACTCGATACCGTCAAGAAACTCCTCGATAACTACAGTTGCCGATGAGTCACCGAACATACCATCAAGCATCTCGTCAAGACTGCTCTTAGCCTCCTCGAGAGTAGGAACGATAAGTACTCCCTTACCTGCGCAAAGACCATCGGCCTTGAGCACATAAGGAGCCTTGAGACCCTCAAGGAAACGGTATGCTTCCTCTTTCTGCACAGCAGTGAATGCCTTGTATGCAGCAGTAGGGATATTGTGGCGCTCCATGAAATCCTTCGCGAAGCTCTTGCTTCCCTCAAGCTCTGCAGCAGCCTTTGTGGGACCGATTACCGCGATGCCCTTCAATCTCTCATCGGCAGCGAAGTAGTCGTACACACCCTTCACCAGCGGATCCTCAGGACCTACTACAACCATTGTCACATCATTTGCAAGAACGAACTCCGCAATCGCATCGAAATCGCATACAGCGATATTCACGTTCTCACCTACCTCCTTGGTACCTGCGTTACCTGGAGCAATATAAAGTTTCTCTACCTTGGGGCTCTGGGCAATCTTCCACGCCAATGCATGCTCACGACCACCACTGCCTAAAAGCAATATATTCATGTTATATCCTAATTTTAACGGTTGCCGCACGAGACGGCCGACCTGTCATTCATTAATCCTTTTTATCTCTCTTGCCACCGCGCAATGGCTTGAAGTCGCCACCCTGACGACGTCCTGCAGGACGATTGCCACCCTCGCGTCTTGGAGCACGGTCACCGGCAGGACGCTGGCCACGTCCACCCTCACGGTTACCACGGAACTCGCCACGGCTGTCGTTACGACGTCCTTCGCCATAACCGCCACGCTCCTTGCGGAACTGTTCACCACCCTCACCTTGGGAAGCATTGCGGCACTCCTCGTCACGACGCTTGCGGGCAACTGCACTGCGCTTTGTCTTGTATGAGCTGAAATATGACTCCAACTCGCGGCGGCGACGTATTGACTCCTCCTCAATTGAACCGGAGAACTCATCCTTTATGCGCTCCTTGCTACGTGGAGGACGCTGTTCACCATCGGCACCCGTAAGGCGTGACTTGCGCTTGAGCGGAGCGAAATCCTTGTTGAGGGCATTACCCTCGTCACGGAAGCCCTTGTACTTGCCCGAGAAGAGCTCATACTTGCGGAACTCGCAATCAAGGTCACCATTGAAGAGAGGCACACGTGCCGAAGCCTTGAGACCTACCTGATCGAAGCAGTCATAGCTACTGCTGATAATCCAGGCCTCGTTGCCCTGGAATGCATGCTTGAGACGCGAACCGAGTTCCTTGTATATCTGCAACAGGTTCTCAAGCTGGAGACGCTCGCCGTATGGAGGATTCACTACCATGATTGCACGCTCCGTAGGCTCAACGAAATCCTTGATGTCACGGCACTCAATCTCAACGATGTCACCCATCATGGCAGACTTCACGTTGCGGCGTGCACAGGCTACCATGCGGCCATCAACGTCATATCCGTATATCTTGTGATTGAACTCCCTCTCGCCCGAATCATCATCGTAGATTGACTTGAAGAGCTCACTGTCATAATCCTTCCACTTCTCGAAGGCATAACCCTGACGGTATACACCGGGAGCGATGTTACGCGCAATGAGAGCAGCCTCGATAGGCAAAGTTCCCGAACCACACATAGGATCGATGAAATCGCACTCGCCGTTCCAGCCTGTCAGCAGGATCATACCTGCAGCAAGCACCTCGTTGATTGGCGCTGCACCTGTCTCAACGCGGTAACCGCGACGGTGCAGTGACTCACCTGAACTGTCAAAGGCAAGAGTACACTCCTCGCCTGCTATATGTATGTGGAAGATGAGGTCAGGATTATTCAGACGCACGGTAGGACGCTTGCCATACTTCTCGTTGAAGTAATCCGCAATGGCATCCTTCACGCGGTATGCCACGAACTTTGAGTGACGGAACACCTCGCTGTACACGACAGAATCGACAGAGAATGTCGAATTGCAGTCAAGATACTGTTCCCAGTCCACAGACTTGATGACATCGTAGACCTCGTCGGCGTTAACCGCCTTGAAATGCATAATAGGCTTCAGAATGCGTACGGCAGTTCTCAAATGGAAGTTTGCCTTGTACATCAACGCCTTGTCACCTGTAAACGATACCATACGACGGCCAATCTGCACGTTGTTGGCACCCAATGCCACCAACTCCTTGGCCAGTACCTCTTCAAGACCCTGGAAAGTCTTTGCAATCAATTCAAATTCGTTCATAAGAAGTGTTCAAAAAAAGTGCGGGGAAAATGCCCCATAATATTTTGCAAAGGAACAAAAAAAAGCAATGCAAATCAATAGAAAAGACTTGATATTTGAACCCTTTTGAGCTATCTTCGCGCAGTTTTTAAAAGAGGACCCCATATATGACAAAAATCAAGCCTTTTTCAATCATAGCACTGATGGCAGCGGCTGTCACCGTCTCTGCACTGCTCACCAGCGCCACAACACATGACGGCAAGGATACAGAAGATGAGAAGTACAAGAACCTGAGCACACAGACACTCACCAGCAACACCCCGCCAAGCGTTCCGCAAAGCGCGATGTTCGCAGGCGAGAATGTAGACCTTACCCCTCAGGACAGGCGCGAACGCATGGACCGCGAGATGCTCTCGTTCTGCTACTCGCACATCAACACCATGCTGCAGATAAAACGCGCGAACAGGCTCTTCCCCATAGTGGAACCGATACTGAAGGAGTGCGGCGTACCCGATGATTTCAAGTACCTGATGATAATAGAGTGCAACGGTGATGTTGAGGCACGCTCAAGCGCGGGAGCCGCAGGCCCCTGGCAGTTCCTTGAAAGGACCGGACGCGAATATGGGCTTGAAGTGAACGGCGAGATTGACGAGCGTTACAACATTGAGAAGGCTACAAGAGCCGCCTGCAAATACCTTAAGGATTCGTATGAGGAGTACGGCGATTGGCTCACTGTTGCAGCCAGCTACAACACCGGACGCGCCAACGTGACCAAAAGGATAAATGCACAGAAAGAAAGCAAGGCCATAGACTTAGTACTGTTACCCGAGACTTCGCGCTACATATTCCGTCTCATGGCCATAAAGGAGATCTTCAGCAACCCGCAATCATATGGTTTCATGCTTCGTGAAAGCGACCTCTACCCCACCATACCCACAGCAAAGGAACACACCGTAACCGGAGCCGTAAGCAGCTGGGCCGACATCGCCAAGGAGCATGACCTCACCTACCTTCAACTGCACGAGGCCAACCCATGGATAAGAAGCGCGTCAATGACAAACAAGAACGGTAAAAGATACAAGATAAAGATACCCGATACGGAAGCACTCAAATACGACCCTTCGAAGACCCGGGCGCACGACAGCCGATGGGTAGTAGACTAAGAAGTTGTTTAAATTTATGTCCTTGAAATTTTTATAGAACTTTTTTAGAGTGTTTTTTTATTTTTCAAAGGCGCATAGCGGGCTATGTAACTGCGAAAAAGGGAAAAACAGGCAAAAAAGGGCATAAAAAGACAAGC
>JAFYWE010000093.1 GCA_017558165.1 Bacteroidaceae bacterium | reverse complement strand
ATTGTGAGATCATCAGCCTCCTCGATGTCGCACTTGGCTACTGCGATACGTCCCTCATACTCCTTTGACAACTCGTCGATGATAGGTGCCAACTGCTTGCAAGGACCACACCATGCTGCGCTGAAATCCAATACGATTGGCAACTCGGTTGCCATAAACTCCTTAGCGTTGTCGTTTGTTAAATTTACTGCCATAACTTTAAAATTTTAAGTTGGTTAATTCAATTTATATTCAATGTTCTCAAAATCCTTTAGATAATCGATGAGCTCCTGTGTTACCTCTATGTCTCGGTTCTTTGATGCGAGCTCCAGCGTGAACTCACGCTCATAGTCCTTGACCTTGAAGATGAGCTTGCTCTTGCCGGGGTGACGGTCAATGTAGTCCATCACTGTGCTGTAGAGCTCATCGGTAAGTGACATGATGTCGAACGATATCGTGATGCTCTTTACCATGTCGTCCTTAATCTCCGGCATCAGCTCAATGCTGTCAACAACAAAGTCGTACTTTGTCTGGTCCCACTTGCGTGGCTGGCAACTACCTTTTATATATAAGAAGTTGCCGGGGATAAAATAGTTCTGTTTCTTCATCCACTCCTCGCCCATGAAGAACAGTTCGGCCGTGCCCGAGAAATCCTCAATCCTTGCAACGCCGTAGGGGCTACCCTTCTTGGTGAAGCCAGTGCGTGGCGGGTCGCTGACAACACCGCCGAACGTTATCTTGCGGCCTACAAGCGCCTGCATGTTCTCGATCTCGTTGGCCTTGGTGTTGCAGAACTCGTTCAGGATGAGCGAGTAGTCATCAAGCGGGTGAGCCGACAGGTAGATACCCACAAGCTCCCTCTCGCGGTTTAGCCTCTCGAGTGTGCTCCATTTGCCGCCCTCGGGTATCTCGGGCTTCGGAATCTCGGCCATCTCCGTATCGCCGAACAGCGATGCGCTGGCATTGGCCTTGTCGGTCTGGTAAAGGTTGCCGTATCGCACAAGTGCCTCGAGGAACTGGTCTCCACGGCTGTTGATGCCTGCGTACTGGTCGCGTGCAATACCGCCGGGCAACTCGTCGAATGCTCCGGCGTATGCCAGGCACTCAAGGTTCTTACGGTTGCAGGCGGTGAGGTTCACGCGCTCCACAAAGTCGAATATGCTTGTGAACGGGCCGTTTGCCTCGCGTTCGTCAATGATGCACTGCACGGCGTTCTCGCCCACGCCCTTCACGGCACACAGGCCGAAACGTACGTCGCCCTTCTTGTTTACACTGAACTTGCGGCGCGACTCGTTTACGTCGGGGCCGAGTACGTTGATGCCCATGCTCTTGCACTCCTGCATCAGCTTGGTGATTTCGGTAATCTTGTCAAGGTTTCGGCTCATGGCGCCCGCCATGTACTGTGACGGGTAGTTCGCCTTGAGGTATGCTGTCTGGTAGGCTACCCATGAATAGCATGTGGCGTGCGACTTGTTGAACGCGTATGACGCGAACTTCTCCCAGTCGGCCCATATCTTCTCGAGTACCTTCTCGTCGTGTCCGTTCTTCTTTCCGCCGTTGATGAACTTCGGCTTCAGCTCGTCCAGCTTCTTCTTGAGCTTCTTACCCATGGCCTTACGCAGGGTGTCACTCTCACCACGGGTGAAGTCGGCAAGCAGGCGCGACAGAAGCATCACCTGCTCCTGGTATACGGTGATACCGTATGTGTCCTTGAGGTACTTCTCCATGCATGGGATATCGTATTGCACAAGTGAGGGGTCATGCTTACGCTGGATGAAGTCGGGTATGTAGTCCATCGGACCCGGACGGTAGAGGGCGTTCATGGCAATGAGGTCCTCGAATGTACTCGGCTGTAGCTCGCGCAGGTATTTCTGCATACCCGGCGACTCGAACTGGAATGTACCGATGGTGTTGCCGGCACTGTAAAGCTCGTATGTCTTGGGGTCGTCGATGGGTATGGTGTCTATGTCGACCTCTATCTTGAGGCTCTGGCGTATGTTCTCCAATGCCTCCTTTATCACTGACAGTGTCTTGAGGCCAAGGAAGTCCATCTTGATGAGGCCTGTTTCCTCAATGACGCTTCCCTCGTACTGTGTAACGAGCATCTTCTCGCCGGTCTCCTTGTCCTCGGCAATGCTGATGGGCACGTGGTCCGTGATGTCATCGCGGCAGATGATTGTACCGCAGGCGTGTACGCCGGTGTTGCGGACGTTACCCTCAAGCATCTTCGCGTATTTGATGGTGTCGCGCAGTATGGGGTCGGGCGATGCCTCGGCCTCGCGCAACTCTGGTACCGATGCGATGGCGTTTGTGAGGTTCATCTTCAGTCCGTCGGGCAGACGGTCAGGGATGGCCTTACAGAGCTTGTTCGATATGTCGAGCGGCAGTTTCTGCACGCGTGCGACGTCCTTGATGGCGAGCTTTGTCGCCATTGTACCGTATGTGATGATGTGTGCCACCTTCTCCTGTCCGTATTTCTCCGTTACCCAGTTGAGCACTCGTCCGCGGCCGTCGTCATCGAAGTCGACGTCGATATCGGGCAACGAGATACGGTCCGGGTTGAGGAAACGCTCGAACAGCAGGTCATATTTGATCGGGTCCACGCGGGTGATTCCCAGCGCGTATGCTACAACGCTACCGGCGGCCGAACCACGTCCGGGGCCTACCGACACGCCAAGTTCCTCGCGCGCCGCGCGTATGAAGTCCTGCACGATGAGGAAGTAACCGGGGAAACCCATGGTTTTCATGATGTGGAGCTCGAAGTCAATTCGGTCGGTCACCTCCTGGGTGAACGGCTCCTCGTAGCACTTCTTTGCTCCCTCGTATGTAATCTTGCGCAGATAGTCGCCCTCCAGCTTTATGCGGTAGAGCTTGTCATATCCGCCAAGGCTCTTTATCTTCTTCTCGGCCTCCTCTTGCGACAGCACTACATTGCCTTTCTCGTCGCGTGTGAACTCGTTGAAGAGGTCCTCGTGTGTGAATTTCTGTCGGTAGCTCTCCTCGGTACCGAAATCCTCGGGGATGGCGAAGTTAGGCATGATGGGGGAGCTGTCGATGGAGTAGAACTCTATCTTGTCACAGATCTCCACTGTGTTTGCCATGGCCTCGGGGACATCGCTGAACATCTCCCACATCTCGGCCTTTGTCTTCATCCACTCCTGCTTCGAGTAGAGCATGCGGTTAGGGTCGTCAAGGTCCTTGCCTGTGCTCAGGCAGATGAGGCGGTCATGCGCCTCGGCATTCTCCTCGTCCACAAAGTGCACGTCGTTCGAGCAGATGAGCTTCACGCCGCACTTCTTGCTCAGTTCAATGATGTGCTTGTTCACCTCTACCTGCAGCGGGTATACCTCATGGTTGGCGCGCTCAACGGTAGCCTTGTGCAACTGCAGCTCAAGGTAGTAGTCGTCGCCGAAAAGGTTCTTGTACCAGTTCACGACTTCCTCGGCCTGTTCCATCTTGCCGTTCCTTATGAGCTGCGGAACCTCGCCGCCAAGACAGGCCGAGCAGCAGATGATGCCCTCGTGGTATTTCTCAAGCTCCACCTTGTCGGTACGCGGATTGTAGTAGTAACCCTCGCTCCATGCCTTGGATACTATCTTTACAAGGTTGTGGTAGCCCTGCTTGTTCTTGGCAAGCAACAGAAGATGGTGACCACGGTCATCCTTGGTCTCCTTGTTGAACAGACGGCGCTCTGCAATGTACACCTCGCAACCGATGATGGGCTTGAACTTCTCCTCGGGTTCCTTGCCCTTGTTCACACCGCTCACGTAGTTGTAGAATTCCTTTATACCCATCATGTTGCCGTGGTCGGTTATGGCAATGCCCTTCATCCCGTCGGCAATTGCCTTGTCGACGAGTTTCTTTATGGCTGCCTGGCCATCGAGGATGGAGTATTGTGAATGTACGTGTAGGTGAACAAAATCTTGCATGGTGTCTTGTCTGTTGTATATTTCGGATGATAAAGATAATACCTTTTGTCCATATCTCTTCTCTTAGAAGAGGAAAATTTATTAACATCAGCCAATTTTCCGGTGTGTCTGGCGCGGGCGCTTTGGGAAATGAGGATAATTTCCGGGTCTGGGCTTATTTTGTCCCATTTTGTTTGGTGTTTAATATTTTCTTGCTAATTTTGTGAATTGTTAAAGGTTGCTTCTGGGCTTGTCCCGTGCGACTTTAATGCAAGATAATACGAATTTTAACAGCTTCCTAAATAGATGCCTGTCTATGAAAAAGTTTAGAAGAATCAGAAAATTGAAGGACTACAGAATACACAGGGAGGGAACCTCTATTCTCGTGGTTGCGTTCCTTATCTTTGCCGTGGTGAATGCCCCATTGTGGTACTTCTTCCCGGATAACGTTGTCCTTAATTCATTGATATCGGTATCCTCCCTGGTTGTCTATCTGCTGATGGTCAATTTCTTCCGCAGTCCAAAGAGAATATTCCCCGGTGATGTGGAGAATGTGATTGTTGCACCTGCCGACGGTAAGGTCGTGGTGATTGAGAAGGTGTATGAGCCAGATCACTTCAAGGATGAGAGAATCCAGGTCTCAATCTTCATGAGCCCGCTCAACGTGCATGCGAACTGGTATCCGGTCGATGGCGTTGTCGTTAGAGCCGAGCACCAGAAAGGAAAGTTCCACAAGGCATGGCTTCCAAAGGCCAGCACCGAGAACGAGCGTTCACTTGTTGTCATCAAGATGAATGACGGCCGTGAAATTCTTGTCCGTCAGGTAGCCGGAGCCATGGCTCGCCGTATCGTGACATACGCTGCGGCCGGCGAGGAGTGCTTCATTGACCAGCATCTGGGCTTCATCAAGTTCGGTTCACGTGTCGATCTCTATCTCCCTCTTGATGCCAAGATCAATGTGGCTCTTGACCAGAAGACAGTCGGTAACGAGACCGTAATCGCAAACCTTAAATAAAGATTATATGTCGATCAAGAAACATATACCCAACACTATAACCTGCTGTAACCTGTTCTCGGGCTGTATAGCTTGTGTGATGGCCTTCAGATGCAACTTTGAGCTTGCGATGGCATTCATTGTGCTTGGTGCTGTTTTTGACTTCTTTGACGGAATGGTAGCACGTCTTCTGCGCGTATCCTCACCGTTGGGTGTGCAGATGGATTCGCTTGCCGATGATATCACCTTCGGTATTGCTCCGGCAACGATAGTATATTCTTTCATGCAGAATAAACTGTTGTATCCTGCATATCTTGCCGATATCGTGTGGCTGTTGCCTTATTTCGCATTCCTGATAGCCGTGTTCTCGGCATATCGTCTGGCCAAGTTCAATATCGATACAAGACAGACAAATACCTTCATCGGCTTGCCTACACCTGCGAATGCCCTCTTCTGGTCATCGCTCATAACAGGTGGCGGTGCATGGCTGAACAGCCTGAATGCAGGTTGGGTGCTGTTGTTGGCGCTCATTGCATTGTTCTCTTATTTCCTTGTGTCGGAGATTCCTATGTTCTCCCTCAAGTTCAAGAACCTCTCTTGGAGATGCAACGGGACAAGGTATATCTTCCTTATCTTCTGCCTGCCGATGCTCCTGCTCGGTTATCTGGCACCTGTGTCAATCATCTCATGGTATCTGTTGATGTCTGTTGCCATCTATCTCAAGAAAAGCAAAAACAGAGCGTGATTTTTCAATTAAGTGCATTCTGCACCATAAATTCAACATTTCCTCCTTATATGTGTTCTCACATAAGGAGGAAATATGTTTAATCTAAAGATAATATGTCTATGTTATTCCTAATCCTGTTCCTGGGATTATTCCTTATTATACTTGTGCCTTCAATGATACTCTCGCTTATAATGAGAGTGGTGTCGTTGTTCGGCTTCGGACGCAAGCGTACCGATAATACCCAGCGTACCACCTGGCAGACAGGGGGTACCGGAAAGCAATGGAAAGAGAAAGGTCACGGGAAAAAGAAAGACGGTGAGAAAAAGGTCCTCTTCGAGAAGAATGAGGGCGAGTACGTCGATTTTGAGGAGATTAAGGATTGATGCAAACGGAAAGGTGAAAACGGAAAAGTGAAAGATCCTCGCCTTTTGTGATTGCCTGTTATCGCTTGTTTGCAAAGAATCTTTTCATGAGTGCTGTGGCCTCGTCGGCACACACGCCTCTCACAACCTCTGTCTTTGGATGGAGCACATCGGGCGCATATCTGTGGTAGCCACGTTTCTCATCCTCGGCTCCATATACAAGCTTTCCCAACTGCGACCATGCTATCGCTCCTGCACACATGGGGCAGGGTTCTACGGTTACGTATAAAGTACAATCATTCAGGTATTTGCCGCCGATGTTGGTGGCTGCTGCAGTGATGGCCTGCATCTCGGCATGCGCGGTCACGTCGTTGAGCATCTCGGTAAGGTTATGCGCGCGCGCTATTATGCGCCCCTTGCACACTACAATCGCGCCAATGGGTACCTCGTCCTTCTCAAAGGCTTTCTGTGCCTCGGCAAGTGCCATTTTCATGTATTCAATGTCTGTCATGTCCTTTAGCGGCGCATATCATGTTCGCCGAACAGTGTGGGGTAGTCCTCGTCAAGGTTTTTGTAGATGAATGAGAGCAGGGTCTCGCGCATCCAGTTGCTCTTGTTGCTGATGCGGTATTTCTTGAGGTAATCGTCAATGATTCTCATCTCCTCCTCGCTCACAAGGCACACGACGCGCTGATGACGCACCGGTTGTGTGCGTGTGGTCGTTGCCTTCGGGGCTTTTGTCTTCTTCGCGCTCATGGGAGTGTTTTACGTGTTCTTGTTGCAAAAATAGTCCATATCGTTACGAAAAGCAAGTTTTTCATTTGCTTTTACTTGCCTCTTGCACTATCTTCGCCGAAAATTAGGCAAATCAACAGCTCGTATGGCTCAACATAATCTGTTAGGAAACAAGGGTGAGATGCTTGCATCGCGTTATCTGCTCGACAAGGGCTATGCGGTGCTGCATTACAATTGGCGTTCGGGGCACAAGGAGATTGACCTCATTGCCAAGGAGCGCGACACGCTTGTCTTTGTCGAGGTGAAGAGCCGTACCAGCGAGAGGTACGGTAATGCCGAGGATGCCGTCGATGACCGCAAGATAGAGTATCTCATCTCTGCGGCCCAGGCGTATATCCTCAAATACAAGATTGACCTCAAGTTCCGTTTCGATGTTATCACGGTAATAGGCAGTTGTGAGCCATACACCATAGAGCATATTGAGGATGCCTTCACGCCATCCTGGTAAAATCCATTTTGTTATGAACATTGAGGACGCGCGCATATACTGCCTTTCAAAGATGAATGCCACCGAGGATTTTCCGTTCGATGAGACCACGTTGGCATTCAGGGTCGAGAACAAGATCTTCGCCATTGTGGACCTTGTTAATACCAAGTGGTTCTGCGTCAAGTGCAATGCCGACTATGCCATTGAACTACGTGACCGCTATCCGCAGATACAGCCGGCGTGGCACATGAACAAGCGCTATTGGAACCAGTTGGATATAGCCGCTCTTGATGATGATCTCTTCTTTTCTCTTGTAGACCATTCATATGAGGAGGTCATAAGGAAACTCCCGAAGAAAACCAGAATAAAGTATGGACTGTAATGTATATATAAAGCGTCTTGACGTCATTGACTCCACCAACCGCTATGCACGCGATGAGGCCGTGTCTCTGTGGCGTGAGGCCGGCGACAAGGAACTGGTTGCTGTCACTGCAAGGCACCAGACGGCGGGTCGTGGACAGCGCGGTAACGTGTGGAACTCCCTGGCTGGTGAGAACCTGTTGCTTACGCTTGTGGTGCGTCCCGGGCAGTCGCTCCAGGTCTGCCGTCAGTTCTTGCTGTCGCAGGCCGTGGCGGTGGCAATACACTCGGCAATGGCGCGCTATGGCATAGATGCAAGGCTCAAATGGCCTAATGATATATATGTAGGCAACCGTAAACTCGCGGGTATTCTTGTAGAGCTTGACTATTCAGCCTCCTGCGTAGAGCAGGCTATCATCGGCATCGGGCTCAATGTTAACCAGAGCGATTTCCCCGCAATGGACAGGATACCGGTCTCGATGAAGATGCTTTTGGGCAAGGAATTTCCCGTTGATGATGTAATGTGTGATGTCATCGAATGTTTCAGCCGTTATTATACAGGAATCTGTACTGGCGAAGCCGATGCCGTTGCAACGGAATATAAGGAGTTGCTTTTGGGCATTGGCGAGGAACGTCACTTTGTAGACGCGCAAGGTCCTTTTATGGCAACGGTAGAGGGTACTGAGCCCGACGGGCACCTGCTCCTGCGTCGCAGTGACGGAACGCTCTCGCGCTACGCCTTCAAGGAAGTAGAGCAACCGATGGGGTAAACTGTATGGTATAATGCAATCGCAACCTTTCAGGGCTGCGATTGCATTATACTACATTATATCATTGATGCCGCAACCGAGTCGCTTCTCGATCCTGTGCCTTCTCTTTGTTATGCCCGACGGCGCACAGCCTCTTATCCTTGCAATCTCGGCATAGCTTATTCCAAGTTTTATCTGGTAAAGGAACATGAGGTCATCGGCCGGTATGTCGGGCCACGCTTCCAGTATCCTCTCCTTGAACGTTGGGTACTCCTTGTCAACCGAGCTCTGTAACTCCTCTGTCATGTACTGCTTGGGTTTCATGCCACAGGCTGCCAGTTCCTTGAACTCGTTCCTGATGTCAGACGTGTCAAGCGCAATCTGTGCTTTCCTCTTCTTGTCGTTCATCACACTCTGCTCAAGATTCCTGTGCTTCTGCCACAATTTGCGGTACTTGCCTGCAATGCGGTAGATGAAGTATGCGGCAATGGTCAGTGCCAGCGACACGGTGGCGATTATCCAGCTCAGGAGGTCGGCTCTTGCCGCCTTCTCGCCAAGTTCTCTCTCCCTCTCGGCATTCACGCTGTAGCGGTAATGGTTGTCGGCGTTCGCAGTCTCGGCGTTTTGCATTATCATGCTCACGCTGTCGTTGTATAGCATGTACTTGTCGGCAACCTCCATTGCCGCGTCGCTATTACCATCGTTCCTGTATATGTTGTACAGCTTGCCCATGATGTCGCGCTTCTTGTAGCAGTTGTCTGTCACTTCAAGATGCTTTCTGTAATAGTATACGGCAGAGTCGTTCATCCCTTGCTTCTCGAACCAGTATGCCTTGTTCGATAGTACGTTGTCGGGCACCTGCTCCATGCTGTAGCGGTCTATGAATCCAAGGCATCGCCTTGCGTAGTCGTCTTCGCCTATGGAACTGAAAAAATATAGCATCACTCCCAGGTATCGGAGGTCCTCTCTCATGCGGTTGTTGCCCTCAATGTGGAGCAGGCACCTCTTGTAGTAAAGCATAGCGCTGTCAATCTTGCCGCATTTGTGGAAGGACGATGCAATGTCATGCAGTGCAGTGGCATCAATCTTCCTGTTCATCTCTTTTATACCGTATGCCTTGCGTATCGCATCGAGCGATGCGGTGTAGTTGAACTGGTAGTCATACAGCTCCGACAGTTGGCTGTATATGCGTGCAAGGAGTATCGAACTCTTGAGCTTTTCGTCCTTTTGTGCTGTCTCGATAGCCTTGTTGTACCAGATTACTGCTTTGGGTGCGTCGTACATGTCACGGTATACACTGCCCATATAATACAGTGCTTCGGCAAGCTCGGCCGTGCTGCCTTTGCTCTCGTAATAGGTGAGTGCTCTCTTTATTGTGCTGTCTGATGTATGACGTATATATGCCTTGTCGGCACTCTTTGTCAGCAGAAGGGCGTATTTTGCCTTTGATACCTCGTTGGGCAGCTCTCTCTCGCTGTCAATTTCAAGCAGACGGCTGTATGCGGCATGCGGTGCCGTGTCGCATTGCTGCTCAATCTCAGGCAGCTGTGGCGATACGCAGTTCTCTTTGTTGCACGCTACAATGGCAAACGCAATAATGAAGGTCAGTAGTTTTTTCATCTTCTTTTACTCTTTTGTTCACCAAATGTATATCTAAAGGAGAGTTTCTCCAACTTCTTCAAACTCTTTTTTCAAGGCGTTCGTCCCTTTTCTGAATGGTACTTTCCAATGCATTGCGGTGCAATGTGAGGTAAATACGGTTTTTACCACAAATATAAAATTAGTAAAAGCGAAAATATTTGGTAATCAATGGTTTGTCTGTAGGGTAAATGAGGGTAAATGCGAGGGTAACAACATTCAATGCTTTTTGGTTTGCGGTGTGAGGTAATCATTTATATATTTGCCGCAGACAAAAAACAAACTGATGATACTATGAAAATAAGAGTTGTTAAAAGTGTGATGATGCTTTCAGTTGCATTGCTCCTTGCAGGGTGTGATCTTATTGATCCTTTCAATAATAATAATAACGATTCGGGCAAGCACCGTGTTATAACTCCTGTAGTTTTTACTGTTGAAGAGGAGGCTGTAGCCGATGCAAGCAATGATTTCGCATTCCGTTTCTTCAGGGCTGTTGACAGCACGATGCCCAAGGGCGCCAATTATGTCATATCGCCTTATAGTGCCCAGGTTGCTTTGGCTATGACTTTGAACGGTGCTGCAGATTCGACATTTAAGCAGATTCGCGACGTCCTGGGATACAATGGAATGGAAATAGAGGAAATAAACAGTTATAATAAGAAACTGATTGAAGGACTTGATTTTGTTGCCGAGGACGTAAGGGTGAAGCTTGCCAACTCTTTGTGGCTGAATAAAAGACTTTCCTCTGAGATTAAGCCTGAATTCAGCCTTGCGTTGATAGAGAACTACAATGCCAAAGCCGAGGCTCTCGATTTCTCGAGTTCGGGTGCCTTGAAATATATAAACCGTTGGTGCTCATCGCAGACAAATTCGCTTATAGACAATGCAGTAAACCATCTTGACCCTAATGGAATGTTGATGTTGATTAATGCTGTTTACTTCAAGGCTGAATGGCAAAAACCTTTTGAAAAGAAGAATAATTTCAAGGACTATTTCCATTCCGATGTTTCAGGTAAGCAGGAGGTGGAGTTTATGAAATCAGTTTTCCATGCCGGATATTATGAGAATGAAAAATTTGAGATTACTTACAAGGATTATGGTAAGACAAAGAAATATTCTTTCTTCGTTGTTTTGCCTCGTGAGGATGTGACTACAGAAGAGTGTCTTGCGGAACTTGATGCAGATGTTTGGGACAAAGTCGGTGAAAGGTATGCTGAGGTTACGTTTACTATCCCTAAGTTTAAGGTTGAGAATGGCAGTTCGGTAATTCCTGCACTCTCTTTAATGGGATTGAGTGAACCGTTTACAGGTATAGCCGACTTCTCGAATCTTGTGTCAGGGACTCCTGTATGTATTACTGATATTACTCAAGGCAATGTTTTCCAAATAAATGAGAAAGGT